>NZ_JBYVYM010000005.1:0-227473 GCF_058148225.1 Pseudomonas sp. DF5 | reverse complement strand
TGTTAACCGGAAATGACGGTAATAACCTGATCAATGGTGGAGCCGGCAACGACACCTTGATTGGCGGATTGGGCACCGACACACTCACAGGTGGCACAGGTGGCGACGTATTTATGTTCAATGCCTGGAACGAAACCGGGACTGGGAGCTCGCGCGACGTCATCACCGACTTCAACAGTCTGCAAGGTGACAAGATCGACCTGACGAAATTCGACGCCAATCTGCTGCTGGACGGCTTCAACGGCTTCAGCTTTATCGGTGCAAATGACTTCACAGGCGCAGGCCAAGTGCGTTTCGTCGACCACGTGCTCTCGGGCAACGTCAGCGGCAACGCCGGTGCAGACTTCGAGATTCAACTGGTGGGCGTCAACACCTTCAGTGCCAGCGATCTGGTGGCCTGACAGTTTTCATCGCAAACGCAAATTCCGGCCTGTCAGTCAGGCCGGAATGTACAAAAAAAAACGCCTCGACTTGTTCGGGGCGTTTTTGTTTGTACCGTGAAAGGCTCTTGAGCGATTAAACCAACACCCCCAATTCCTTCGCTCGCGCCACCGCCTGGGTCCTGCGCTCTACCCCAAGTTTGCTGTTGATATGGCTGGCATGGGTTTTAACGGTATGCAACGAAATGAATAACTGCTCACTGATTTCCTGATTCGAACACCCTTGGGCGATGAGCCGCAGAACCGCCAGTTCGCGCGTACTGAGTTGTTCCGCAGCAGCAGACGACTCCACCACCGAACGGGAAGCCATGGCCGGAAGTTTTTCCAAGAGGTTCTGCGCAACGGCCGTCGGCGCACAGAGTTGAAGTTGCCCGCGCAGCCAGTCCGGGTGCTCGACCAGCAATCGGTCAAACGGTTGCAGGACGCCTCCGGCGGCTGCTTCCAGAGCCTGGACCAAGGCCTTGCGGGCCTCGGGCTCGCGTCCGCCCGCCAACAACAGTGTGACTTTCTGATTCAGCGCCATCACGCTGAGCATCTGCCGGCCGCTGCGCTGACCGTGTTCATGCAGCGCATCCAGCCGCCCCTCCGCAAGCATGGGCTGGCCCTTCATCCTGTCCAGCACCGCCTGTTGCAGCTCAATGTGCAGCGGCAGTTGCGGATGGAACTCCGGGGGAGCCGCCGGGTGTTCGCCGTTGTAGGTCTGGCCCAAACGAGCGAGCCAGGCTTCAGCCAGATCGGTGCGACCCTGGGCCAGCCAGAGTTCGCATTTGACCTGGGTAATCATCGCCAGATAGTAGATCGGCGGGACATCCCAGATATGCATGAGACGCTCGGCCTCGGCAAGTTCGGCGAAGGCCTTCGCGAACTCGCCGCTGTTGCCCTCCAACCGGGCAATCACACAGTGACCGATCAAGACGCTGATGTCGCGACAGGCCCGTGCTTCGCTCAAACCCGCGAGTAAACGAACCCGCGCGGCCTGGGGCTGCAAGCGCAGCGCCAGCAAAAAACCCTCGTACAAGGTCAGGCGCGCACGCACCGCATAGAGCCGTTGCGGGGATAAACCTTGCAGGCGCTGCAACCCCTGTCGGACTTCGTCCAGCGAACGAAGAATCTCCCCGCGCGCCTGCAACACGCGGGCGCGGTCGTAATGGGCCAGCGCCTCGAACAGCGGATTACCGACCCTTTGTGCCAGCTCAAGGGACTCACGGTTCAACCCTCGCGCACGCCAAAGGTCGCTGTCGGCAATCGCCAGATTGGACAACGTCGAGAGGCACATCAGCCGCTGACCGTAGCGTTTGGCCGGCAGGCTTTCCAGCGCTTCTGTGCAATAGAGCAACGTCAGCTCGCGATCGCCTCGTCCCCGGGCAATGATCCCGCTCAGGGCCAGCCATTGCGCCAGCATGGATTTTTGCGCAGTGGCCGACGGCGCCGGCAGGAAGCGACTCAAGTGGCTGGCCAGCTCCTCGGCTGCATCCAACTGACAGGCCAGTCCCAACGCCCAGCTGTAGAGCACAATCAGCCGAGGCGTGCTGATCAACAGGCTGTCGGGCAAATCCATTTTCCAGCGCAGCAGCATGCCGACGTTCTGCTCGGCCAGCAGCTGTTCTTCAGAGAGGTTTTGCACCAGATTCGCCGCGACATCCAGGTGCCCGGCGCGCAACGCCTGCTCCACCGCCTCATCGAGCAACCCTTGGGCGTTGAACCAGCGGCAGGCGCGCAGGTGCAAACTGGCCGTCGGCACCATCGCCTGAGCGGTGGGCCGGCTGCGCAACAGGTCGGAAAACAGGTGGTGATAGCGGAACCAGTGACCGTGTTCGTCCAGCGGCACCAGAAACACCTGATGCGCCAGCAGGAAACGCAGGATCTCGGCGCTGTCATGGGCCTCGCGCACGGCGTCGCACAGCTCGCTGCAAAAACGCTCCTGAGGCGCGGTGTCGTACAGAAATGACTGTACCTCGGCGGGCAGGCAATCGATGACCTCTTCGAGCAGGTAATCGCGAATCAGCCCTTCTCCACCATACAGCGACTGGGGCAATGCCCCCTCGCTGCCCACCTCGGAGGCCGCCAGCAGCCAAAAGCGCAGCCCGGCCACCCAGCCTTCGCTGCGCTGGATCAAATTCTCCAGTGCCTCGCCACGCAATGAAATGCTGTGTCGTTCAAGCAGGCTCAAGGCTTCGTCGTGGGTCAACCGAAGATCCTGCTCATGCAACTCGAGTAGCTGCCGCGACAGTCGCAGGCGTGCCAGATGCCAGTCCGGACGCTGGCGGCTGGTGACCATGACCAGCAGGCCATCGGGCAAATGATTGAGGAAAAACTGCAAGCAACGATCAAGCACCGGGCCCTGGGCCAGATGATAGTCATCAAGTACCAACAGCAGCGGCGTGCTGGGTGAGAGGTGCACGGCCAGCTCATCGAGCAAACCGTCCAGCCATTCTTCGAAAGCGAATGGCTGGTGACGTTGGCGCATTTTCAGCAGCCCCAGTGCCTGGCTGCCCAGTTGTGGAAAGTAGTCCTGAAGACCTTCGAGCAGGCGCTCAAGAAAACGGCCGGGATCGCTGTCCCGTGGACTCAAGCCCAGCCACAGGCTTTGCCAGTGATCCGGCAGTCCCTGGCAAAACTCCACCGCCAATGAACTCTTGCCGAACCCTGCCGGCGCGCTGATCAGCAACAATCTGCCACCGAGGCCGGCACTCAGGCGCTCGCACAGACGCGGCCGCAGCACATGGCCAGCGGGCAGCGGAGGCCGAAAAAAGCGCCCGTCCAGTGCCGTGACGGCAACGCTTGCAGGGCCCGGAAGTGGGGACAGATCAGTCATGGCCGGCTCTTGTTTGAAATACTGATGGCGGCGTTACAGATGTCCGCAGCCTAGCGGTAAACGAAGAGCTATTGAAGGTTGTTGCTACAAATGGCTACAAAAAGACTACGAGCAAAAATGTCGGTAAACCGGACAGCCACACCGGACAACGATCTTTATGAACTGCAAAAAAAACGCCCCGAACCAGTCGGGGCGTTCTTTTCGAGGATGCGGCCTCGGTTTACAACGTATTAGCGAACGCCTTCCTGACGCAACGCGGCCGGAGTGAAGTCGGCGGTGCTGGCGGTGAAGCCGAAGTTATACGCCGATTTCTCTTCGTTCTTCATGCCCAGCGCCAGGTAGCGGCCCGACTGCAGGTCGTACAGGGTTTCGAGGGCGTACCACGGCACTTGCTTGTCGTAGTAGTTCTCGGCGTGAGCCTCGGCGACGCGCCACAGTTGGCCGCGACCGTCGTAGTGGTCGATCACCGCTGCCTGCCAGGTGTCTTCGTCGATGTAGAAGTCACGCTTGGCGTAGATGTGACGCTGACCTTCCTTCAGGGTCGCGACCACATGCCAGACCCGACGCAGCTCATAGCGAGCCAGATCCTGGTTGATGTGACCGGCCTTGATAACGTCGGTGTACTTCAGTTTCGGATCGTCGAGCTTGTAGCTGTCGGAGGCGATGTACATTTCTTTCTTGCCTTCGAGCTTCCAGTCGTAACGATCCGGTGCACCGTTGTACATGTCCAGGTTGTCGGAAGTACGCAGGCCGTCGGCAGCGGTACCCGGCCCGTCATAGGACACTTGCGGCGCACGACGCACTCGACGCTGACCGGCGTTGTAGACCCACGCCGAACGCGGCTCTTTTACCTGGTCGAGGGTTTCATGCACCAACAGCACACCACCCGCCAGACGTGCCGGGGCGGTCACTTTCTGCTTGAAGTAGAACAGGATGTTGCCCGGGTTTTTCGGGTCGTAATCCTTCATCTTGTCGCGGAACACGAACTGGTCTTCGAAGTACACCATGCTGAACGAGCCGTTCGCCTGCGGCGTGGCCTGGGTCACCAGACGGGTCACGCTGCCGCCACGATAGCGGGTGATGTGGTTCCAGATCACCTCAACGCCGCTTTTCGGAATCGGGAACGGGATCGCGGTTTCGAAGTTCTCCAGACCGTTGCCGCCGGACACCAGATTAGTGTTGGTAGCGTTCTTCTTGATGGCGGCAAACACATCATCCGGCACGGTGGCACCGCGATGGGACGGGTAGACCGGCATCTTGAAGGTATCCGGGTAGCGCTTGAACATCGCGTACTGGCCCGGCGCGAGCTTGTCCTTGTACTGATCGACGTTCTGCGCGGTGATGGTGAACAGCGGTTTTTCACTTGAGTACGGGTCAGACAGGAAACCCTTGCTGTCCACGGAGCCGGCGTTTTTCGGCATGGGTTTCCAGGCCGGGATCGAACCGTTGGCATTACCCGCCATCTCGGCGCCCATCGGGGTCAGGCTCTTGCCCAGCTTGTCCGCTTCGGCCGCCGGGACCGCCGCCATGACACCGGTCGCCAGCAGCGATAGCCCCAGAACACCAACGTGGAACAGACTCTTTGTTATTTTCATAAATGTGTTCGTCCTGAAAATACAGTGCTTAGAAGTTCACGCCGAAGCTGAGCGCAACGAAGTCGCGGTCATCTACAGTGGTGTACTTGCCGTCGAAGAAATTGGTGTACGCCAGGCTCGCGGTGTAGGTGTTCTGGTATTCGGCATCAAGCCCCAGGCTCACCGCTTTACGACCTTCCTCGAAGTTGCCGCCAGGGCCAGGCGAGTAACCGCTCACGTCGTGGGACCAGGCCACGTTCGGCTTGAGGTTCACACCGGCGAATACGTCGGGGTACTCCCAAATGGCCCGGGCGCGATAACCCCACGAAGTGGCCGTAGTGAAGCCGTCGTCGTTGCAATTGCGGCTGCGGTTATTGGTAGCGGCACCTGGGCCGGCACCGTTGATGGTGCTGGTATTAAGGATCGCCGAGCAGGTATCGAGACCACCGGTGGACGGCAATTCGCCAGGCCCGTAGACCGGATCGCGGCCGTAACGAACGTCGGAGCTGCTTTCCAGGCCGCCGACATGGGTCACGCCCACTTCGCCCACCAGGGTCAGACGGCTGGCGCCCATGACCTGATCGAAGAAGTGCGTCAGGGTGGTCTGGAACTGGGTGATTTCCTTGCGGCGGTAGCCGTGCAAGTCCTGACCCGGCACACCATTAAGCAGCGAAGCATTGGTCAGAGCGCCGCCCAATGGACGCACGCCGGCGAACAGAATGTCGGTGGAGTTGAGCTGCACCGGCGCGTTCGGACGGTAGCTGAGCTCACCGCTCCACGCCGTGCCGGTAGGCAAGGTAGTGGAGAAGCTCAAGCCGTAGAGGCGGATGTCTTCCGGGTACTCGACGAAGTAGTTCGAGTTACCCGCGACTACCAATGGCGCCAAAGCCCGAAGCGCCCCCGGCAAGGCCGCTGCCCGTGCATAGGCCGACGCTGGAGCACCCGTGGCGCTGAAGATCGGCGCACGGCTGTGATAGTTCATGAAGTAGGCACCGAACTCGGTATCCAGCGGCTCGAACATGTATTTGAGGGACGCGCCCCACTGTCCACTGTCCCGTGCATCGCGATCCGCGCCACGGCGCACCAGCACACCTTCTTCGTTGACGTCGACGCCCAGCCTGGTCAGTGTCGGCAGAGCGGCGGCCGGAATGGTCGAGCGCTTGTTCAGCACGCGCAGGTTGTTGTCGCAACCGTCGGCAATGATGTCGGGCTGGGAGAAAAAGGTGCCGCAGTTATCGACGACGGTCTGGTCCCATTCCAGTTGATAGAAGGCTTCGGCCGACAGGGTGTCGGTGAGGCTCTGGGACACGTAGAACATGTTGACCGGAATCAGACCTTCCTTGACCTCGGCACCTGGGCGACGGAACGCGGACACGTCGATCGGGTTGATCGAGTTGATGCCACCACCGATGAAAGTACTTTCACCCCAGCTCACAACCTGCTTGCCCAGGCGCACGGACCCCGGCTGATCGGCAATTGAGTAGTTGTGGTAGACGAAGGCGTCGAGGATCTCGCCGCCGGAGGATTTGGCGCCTTCCTTGCGGTTGCTGTCGCTGATGTCCTTGAACTCACGGCTTTCATCCTTGAGTTCGAAGTCGTACCAGTATTTGCCTCGGACGAAGACACCGGTGTCGCCGTATTTCAATTCAAGATCATGAATGCCCTTGAAGATCTTCGAGAAGGTTTCACCACTTTTGAAGTTGGCGTGACCGTCATCGGACGTCTGGGACAGGCCATGGCCCCCGTTATTGACACCGATGAGGTTTTTGTTGGGACTCTGAGTAGACCAACTGGCACCGATCGACAGGGATGAGTCGAATTGACCTTCGATTTCACCAACGTTGAAACTGACGCCGAATGCGGGCCCGGCGAGCGAAGAGGCAAGACTGACCGCCAGGGGCAGTTTCGCCCGGCGCCAGAACTGGTTTACTGATGTCATCGACGCTACTCCATGTGCATTATTGTTATGGCTGAGTACTTTTAAAAACGCTGTGGGTAACCGGAAGCCAGGCGGTCCGAAGTCACTCCAAAGTTGCATTGCCCCGTTATTGCGTGAGCTCCGTTCTTAAAAATCCTTGAGCGGACTATAGCCAGCAGGTAGTAGTGCTTGATCCCTCTAAAGTGTGATTTGCGCTGCCGGCCACTCTGGAACAGTCCTTTCGCCAGTCCGACACATGTCGGCACGGCAAGAATGGCTGAAAATTCGGATTTCACAAGCCAAGCGCTTGCTTGGTGGCTCTGGCGTGCCCTTTCGAGCACGCCAGATGACGCTTAAAGCGTCGAGAGGAAGGTGCTGTTGTTGGCCTGCCATTCGGTGATGTCGACGCGGATACGCTTCTTGTCGAGCTTGCCGACGCTGGTCTTGGGAATTTCAGTAACAATGGCGATCTGACTCGGAATAGCCCACTTGCTCAGGTGCCCCTGTTCAACGTACGGCTTGAGGTGCTCCTTGAGTTCCCTGGCTCCGATCTGCTGCCCCTCACGAACCACCAGTAGCGCGAACGGTCGCTCGCCCCACTGCGGATCGGCGATGCCCACCACTGCTACTTCGCGTACCGCAGGGTGGCGGCTGATCAGGTCTTCCAGGTCCAGGGAAGAAATCCACTCGCCGCCGGTCTTGATCACATCCTTGATCCGGTCGCGAATGTCGATAACGCCCATGCTGTCCAGGGTCGCCACGTCGCCGGTGTGCAGCCAACCCCCGGCCCAGAGCTCAGCGCCCTTCTGCGGCTCGTTGTAATAACCCTCAGTGAGCCAGGGTGCACGCAGCACCAGTTCGCCCTGGGTCTCGCCATCGGCAGGCAGGAAGTTGCCGTCGGTATCGACGATTGCCGCCTCGACCAACGGCCCAGGCACACCGGCCTTGATCCGGTAGGTGGTGCGTTCGTCTTCGGTGCCAGCCATCAGCTCATCGTTGAGGTGGGCGCAGGAGACCAGTGGCCCGGTTTCCGACATGCCGTAAGCGGCGGTCAATTGAATGCCCTTGGCCTTGGCGGCGTCGTACAGTGCATGGTTGAGCGCACTGCCGCCGATGACGATTTTCCAGCCACCGAAATCGACGTTTTGCGCCGCCTTGGCATTGAGGACCATTTGCAGAATGGTCGGCACGCAGTGGGAAAAGCTCACCTTCTCCTTGCGCCACAGCTCCACCAGATACTCGGGGTCGTAACGGCCCGGATAAACCTGCTTGAGCCCGAGCATGGTCGCCACATACGGCAAGCCCCAGGCATGCACATGGAACATCGGGGTGATCGGCATGTACACGTCGTTGGTGCCCAACAGCCGCACGCTGTCGATGGCGCCCATGATGGTCGACACGCCCATGGTATGCAGCACCAGTTGCCGATGGGTGAAATACACGCCTTTGGGGTTACCGGTGGTGCCGGTGGTGTAGAACGTGGTGGCCACCGAGTTTTCGTCGAAGTCCTGGAAGTCGTACTGCGGGCTCGCCGCGGCCAGCAACTGCTCGTACTCACCGACAAGGTTCGGCAACTCGGCAGTCTTTTCCGGCAAGTCGGTCAGCAGCAGGGTTTTCTCCACCGTGGTCAGGTGCCCGGCAATCGCCTTGTACAAACCGACGAACTCGCTGTTGACCAGCACGAAGCGGTCCTCGGCATGGTTCATGGTGTAGAGAATCTGTTCCGGCGAAAGGCGCACGTTGATGGTGTGGATCACCGCGCCGATCATCGGGATGGCAAACATGCACTCCAGGTAGCGATGGCTGTCCCAGTCCATCACCGCCACGGTATCCCCGGCCTTCACGCCGGCTTCTGTCAGCACATTGGCGAGCCGTGCGACCCGCTCGATCAGGGTCGGATAGCTGTAGCGCAACTGATCGCGATAGATGATCTCCCGAGTTTTTTCGTAACGGGCGCCGGATATCAGCAGCCGTTTAATCAACAACGGATACTGGTAAGCGCCCTCGGCTGGAGGAATAACGCGAGTCTGCAACATAAGAGTCCCTTTTTGACTGCACAGTCTTGGCTGCTAAAGCTAAGCACTCTAGAGGCCTTGAACGCCAGCCAAATCAGCCAAAGGTATGATTTGCAGAGCCGTACAAATGCTAGCTTTGCGCCAGCATTTGCGAGAGTTCGTCAGCCGTTACGCCATTTTTCCTACGGCAGCCTCGGCTGGTGTCCGGGGGAAAACCATTGCAGCCACGAAGGTCAACGCCGCAATACTCGCCAATATCAGGTAAAGGCCTACAAAACCTTGGCGCGGTTCGACGAACGAAATCAGCGGAATCGCGGTAGCACTGGCACCGAACGATAAACAGTAACGCAGCGCGAAGACTCGGGATTGCCATTGCGGCGCGACAAAGTTGGCGACCATCGCATCATTCACCGTGACCTGGCCAAACACCACGAACATGAACGCCGCACCCAGCACGATCACGGCCCAGCAGTCGACATAGGCCAACCCGAACAACAGTGGCGCCTGGCACAGCGTCAACACTATGAACGGCCATTTCAGACTGCAACGATGCAAGACCCGGCCGATGCTCAACTGCGCCACGGCGCCGAAGGCATACGCCAGGCTGACTACGACACCAAGGATTTGCGGTGAAGTAAACAAATCGTGCAGGCGTTCCTGAAACAGTTTCGGATAGGTCATGGTCGTGGCGTTGAACACCACACCGCCGGTCGCGGTGGCCAAGGCCAGTACGCCGAACACCATGACCATGGAAATCCGCTGGCCAGCCGCATCTTTGAGCGGTGTGTGCGCACGCTTGGGGATCGGTTCTTCGCGCACCTGAAACGCGAAACCGATGCCCAGCCCAATCGCCACCACGCCAGGCAAAACGAACGCCGAACGCCAGCCGAGTTGCGCCACCAGCAACCCGGTGATCAGCGCCGAAAACGCCACGCCAAGGTTGCCCCACATGCCGTTGATACCGATTTCACGGCCCCGGTTCTGCGCGTAAGCCACCAGCATCGCGGTGCCCACCGGGTGATAGATCGCGGCGAAAATACCGATCAGCGTCAGGCCGAGTACCAGCATCGGTGCGCTGCTGCTCACGCCGGTAAAGATCGCCGAAGCGCCAATGCCGAAAAAAAACACCAGCATCATTTTCCGTCGGCTCCAGCGATCCCCCAGCCAGCCGGCCGGCAGCGAACAGGCGCCAAAGGCAATAAAACCACCGAGAGACAGGCCGATCAGCACGGCGTAGTCCTGCGCGAAGGCCTGGGTCATGCCGAGAACGGCGGCGGGGAAAATCAGCATGAACATGTGATCGATCACATGAGCTGCGTTGATATAGCGGAGGACATTTCTGGACTGGTTCATCGCGGCACGCTTACGTTGTAGTGAGCGGCTTATGCTAAGTTGGCGAAAAAGAGTAATTCTGACAACAAAGTCATTGGATCTGACATGTTAATCAGCCATTTCCTGCACGGGCCGGTCAGCGCCTATCCGCGAGATTACGTGGACGGTGCTCACCAGGAACTGCATCAACACCGCGAAGCACAGTTGCTGTACGCCGTTTGCGGCACCATGCGAGTGGTCACTGCGCAAGGTGCCTGGGTCATTCCACCAACCCGAGCCGTGTGGATTCCACCATTGGTGGCGCATGAAATTTTCATGTCGGGCGAGGTGCGCATGCGTTCGCTGTTCATTGCCCCCGAACTGTCGCCGCCAACGCTGCAACAGTGCTGCGTGCTGGCCGTCACGCCGCTGCTGCGCGAGCTGATCCTGCGCGCGGTGCAAGGTCCGCGACACGCGAAAAACTCATTGATTCAGCGGCTGATGCTGGAAGAAATCGCCAGCCTGGAAAACCTTCCGCTACACATTCCAATGCCCGAAGATCGACGCCTGCTGGGCATCTGCCTGGCGCTGATGCGCGCACCGGAGCACTCCAACACCCTGGAAGACTGGGCACAGCAGGTCGGCGCCAGTTCTCGAACTTTGGCGCGGCTGTTCCAGCAGCAACTGAAGATGAATTTCAATGCCTGGCGCCAGCAACTGCGCCTGATGGAAGCCCTGCCGCGTCTGCTCGCCGGGGAAAGCGTGCAGAGCGTGGCGCGCGATCTGGGCTACGGCAGTGCTCGGGCGTTCAGCGCAATGTTTCGCCGTTTGCTCGGGGAAAACCCTCGGGAATACCTGAACGCGCTGAACAAATTGAGCGAACTCAATCCCCCATAGACGCTCAGCACTGTCAATGCATCTCGGTGAACGCGAGTTTCACGCCGATGGCGATCAGCACCGCGCCCATGGTCCGGTCGAACCAGTGGCCCATGCGGGCGAAACCGGCGCGCACGCGTTGTTGACTGAACAGCATCGCCACCAGGCAAAACCAGAGCGCCGTTGCCGCTGCCAGATAGATCCCGTAACCGGCCTGTACCGCCAGCGGCGTGTGCGGGTTGATCACCACGGTGAACAGCGACAGGAAAAACAGCGTGGCTTTCGGGTTCAGGCCATTGGTCACGAACCCCGCAGTGAAGGCGCCCCGCGCGGTGCGCTCACCCGCTTCCTGGTGCAGATCGTCAGCCGCAGGTTTGGCCGGTTGCGCGCGCAGGGCCTTGTAGCCGATGTACAGCAGGTACGCAGCAGCGGCCCATTTCAAGGCGTTGAACAGCACGATCGACTGAGACACGATCAGCCCGATCCCCAGCAGCGAATAGCCGACGTGCAGGAAAATCGCCGAACCGACGCCCAGCGCCGTCCAGGTCCCGGCACGGCGACCGTGAGTCACGCTCTCTCGCACCACCACGGCGAAATCCGGGCCTGGGCTTGCAACAGCCAGCAGGTGAATCAGCGCAACGGTCAAGAATTCTGTCCAGTACATGGGGGCTCCTTTTGGCCAAGCGTAACTGCTTGTTTCATCTGGTAGGCTCGGCAGATTACGCCTTCAGTTCAACGCACAAAAGGTACAGTTGATGACGAACTCTCGCCGCGCCGTTTTCCTCGACCATCCGTCCCTGGACCTCGGCGATCTCGACCTCAGCCCACTACGCGAGTGCTTCAGCGACTTGCAACTGTTCGCCCAGACCACGCCTGATCAAGTGATCGAACGCCTCCAAGGCGCCACTGTCGCCATCACCAATAAAATCCTGATCGATGCGGCGGCCATGGCGGCCAGTCCCGAGTTGAAGTTGATTCTAATCACTGCCACTGGCACCAACAACGTCGACCTTGCTGCAGCCCGCACCCACGGGATTACCGTTTGCAATTGCCAGGGTTACGGCACGCCGTCGGTGGCTCAGCACACAATCATGTTGTTGCTGAACCTGGCGACGCGCCTGGGCGACTATCAAAAAGCTGTCGCCGAAGGTCGCTGGCAACAGGCGAAACAGTTCTGCCTGCTGGATTACCCGATCGTCGAACTCGAAGGTAAAACCCTCGGTTTGCTCGGCCACGGTGAACTGGGCGGTGCCGTCGCGCGGCTGGCAGAAGCGTTCGGCATGCGCGTCTTGCTGGGGCAGATTCCGGGCCGCCCTGCCCGCCCGGATCGCTTGCCGCTGGACGAACTGCTGCCGCAAATCGACGCCCTGACCCTGCATTGCCCGCTCAACGAACACACCCGACACTTCATCGGTGCCCGTGAACTGGCCTCGATGAAGCCCGGTGCTTTCGTGGTCAACACCGCGCGCGGTGGCTTGATCGACGAACAAGCATTGGCCGACGCCCTGCGCAACGGCCACTTGGGCGGCGCGGCCACCGACGTGTTGAGTGTCGAACCACCGACTGCGGGCAATCCGCTGCTGGCCCAGGACATTCCACGGCTGATCGTCACCCCGCACAACGCCTGGGGTAGCCGCGAGGCGCGGCAGCGAATCGTTGGCCAGTTGACGGAAAACGCTCAGGCTTACTTCAGCGGTAAAGCGCTGCGGGTCGTCAGTTGATAAACTGCGGCACTTTTTTCAAGGAGCAGAGTATGGATCCGCGCAGTGAAGTACTGCTTCGTCAGGCCGAGTTGTTCCAGGGTTCGGTGCTGCTGGCCGGTTTGCCCGCCGACGACTTGCTGGGTCGCCTGCCCGATGCCCACGGCTGGTGCTGGCACGCCGGCGATCAAGCAGCACTGGACGCCCGTTTCGCCGAGCGCAGCCATTTTGGCGTGAATGCGCCCGAGCGCGAATTCGACAGCGCCGTGGTGTTTCTGCCCAAGTCCAAGGACCTGACCGACTATATCCTCAACGCCCTCGCCTCTCGTCTGGCCGGTCGTGAGTTGTATCTGGTCGGCGAAAAACGCAGCGGCATCGAAGGCGCGGCCAAGCAGCTGAACCCCTTCGGCAAACCACGCAAGCTCGACAGTGCGCGGCATTGCCAGCTCTGGCAGGTCACCGTGGCCAATGCGCCAGAAGCCAAATCGCTGGAAAGCCTGGCCCAGACCTATGAACTGCCATTAGCCGAAGGGCCGTTGAAAGTCATCAGCCTGCCGGGCGTGTTCAGCCATGGTCGACTGGATCGCGGCAGTGCCCTGTTGCTGGAGCATCTGGACAAACTGCCTAGCGGCCACTTGCTGGACTTCGGTTGCGGCGCAGGCGTGTTGGGGGCGGCGGTCAAGCGACGTTACCCGCACAACCAGGTCACCCTGCTCGATGTCGACGCGTTTGCCGCCGCCAGCAGTCGCCTGACCCTGGCCGCCAACGGTCTGGAAGCGGAAGTGCTGACCGGTGACGGCATCGACGCAGCGCCCATGGGCTTGAGCGCGATTCTGAGTAATCCACCGTTCCATGTCGGCGTACACACCGACTACTTCGCCACAGAGAACTTGCTGCGAAAAGCCGCTAAACATCTGAAAAATGGCGGCGAATTGCGCTTGGTAGCAAACAGTTTCCTGAAGTATCAGCCGCTGATCGAAGAGCACTTGGGCGCGTGTGCGATCAAGGCTGAAGGACAGGGTTTTAGAATCTACCGGGCCAAGCGCGGCTGAAACGCTTTTGAAAAAGAGGGCTTGCCCAATCGGATTTGCCTAGGCAGAATCCGCTCCGTCCTAGGGGAGTAGTCTCCCACGAGCGCCATGCTCGTCCGGCATACGTCAACATACTTGGTCCTCAGACCATGGCGTATGCGACCCACGCGTCCGCATCAGACGGATCGCAGGGTTTGACAAGACCTATGACACGAACACCTTACCCGGGGCGGGAAGGCTGTACGTGTCATAGCCGTGTCGACCCGCCCCTTAGGAAAACCCTGATGATGCTGGACTCTCTACTCGTTCCCACCGCAATCGTTGCCTTGGCCGAAATCGGCGACAAGACGCAGCTGCTCGCGCTCATTCTCGCCGCTCGCTTTCGCAAACCCTGGCCGATCATTGCCGGCATCGTCGCCGCGACCCTGGCCAACCACGCGGCAGCGGGTGCGGTAGGCGCCTGGTTCGGCAGTTTCTTCTCGAATGCGACGCTGCACTGGATCCTAGCCGCGAGCTTCGCCGCCACCGCGTTATGGACCCTGGTGCCGGATAAAATGGACGAAGACGAAGCCAGCACCGCCCGCAAGTTCGGACCGTTCCTGACCACGCTGATTGCGTTCTTCCTCGCGGAGATGGGCGACAAGACTCAGGTCGCGACCGTGATGCTCGCCGCGCAATACCCGGATCTGTGGCTGGTGATCCTCGGCACCACCGCCGGGATGTTGATTGCCAACGTGCCGGTGGTACTGGCGGGCAACTTTGCGGCGGAAAAACTGCCGCTGACTTTGATCCGTCGCCTGGCGGCGTCGGCATTCTTCATTCTGGCGATTGTCGCGGTGTACAAGGCGATGCAGAGCAGTGGCTGGGTTTAACCCTGGATCTGGTGAGTAACAGATTGTGGCGAGGGGGCGTTCCGAAAAGCCCCCTCGCCACAAGCCTCAGTACATGACGATCAGGATTTCCTGGCTCTCTCGTACAACGGCATGACTTTCGGAATCGCCGCCTGCAACGACGCAATCCGACTGGCCGACGCCGGGTGAGTGCTCAAGAACTCTGGCGGCGCGCCTTCCGAGGCTTTGCTCATTTTGTTCCACAGGGTGATCGCGGAATTCGGGTTGTAACCGGCGCGGGCGGCCAGCTCGAGGCCGATCAAGTCAGCTTCGTTTTCGTTCTCGCGACTGTTGGGCAAGGTCATGCCGTATTTGGCCACGGTGTCCGCCAGGGCCAGGCTGTCCTGCCCCAGACCGAGCAGCGCACCGGCGCCCTGCTTGGCCATTTCGATACCGTAAGCCTTGGACATCGCTTCACGACCGTGCTCGCGCAAGGCGTGAGCGATTTCATGGCCGATGATGGCGGCGATTTCGTCATCGGTGAGTTGCAGAGTGTCGATCAGCCCGCTGTAGAAAATGATTTTACCGCCTGGCCCGCAGGAGGCATTCAGCTCGTCGCTCTTGATCAGGTTCACTTCCCATTGCCACTGGGCCGAATCCGGACGGAACACCGGTGCCTGGGCAATCAGGCGATTGGAGATGGCCTGGACGCGCTTCGCGTCATTACTGGATTTGTCCAGCACGCCTTTGGTGCTCGCCTCCCCGATAGTCTGTTGATAAGACTGGGCGTACATCTGGTTGACCTCGGAGGTCGACAACATACTGAACATGTATTGCGTGCGCTCAACGCCCACGGCGCCACCGCTGGTGGTGTTGACCGACTGACAACCGGCAAGCAGCAGACTTGCACTCAGTGCACACAAAACCAATGTCTTACTCATCAAGAAGCTCCCTGGAAACATGCCGCGTATCCTAGGTGGGGATTTGTATCGGCGCTAGATACAACGGACGTGTAGCACGTACATTTCAGACAAAGCCCCGATCACCGTAGGAAAAAATTCACACAACAGCGTCCGCCGCGGCTGATCACGGCCAGCAATGATTCATTTACGACATCCAGCACTCTAAAACAGCCAATTCGTTACACCTTGCTCATGACCCACCGCCCCAGTGCCGATACAGCTCTGCAGACGTCCTCTTGCGTGCGGAGCACCCATGAAATTCAAGTCGATCCAGTTTTCCGTTGCCGCCCTGGCCGGCGCCATTGTGCTCAGCGTTGTCGCAGCCCTGGTGCTGTACGCGCTGTTTTCCGGCGCCCGGACCCAAGACATGGTCCAGCAACGGACTCAGGCGCAGTTCGAGCAAGTCATCGAACAGCGCCTGACGTCGCTGGCGCAAACCCAGGTCAGCCAGATCCAGCGCGAACTCGAAGCGCCGCTGCTGATTGCCGGCGGTCTGGTGCGGGTCAACGCATTGATCGGCACACCGGGCGCCGACGGCCAGCCGCAACTGAGCCTGAGCCGTGAGCAACTGATCAGCCTGATCAAGGAAAACGTCGCCCGGAACCCGAAAATTCTCGGCACCTACATTGGGTGGGAAAAAAACGCCTTCGACCACAAGGATGCGGCCTACGTCGACACCAAAGTAGTCGGCATCGACGCCAGTAACGGGCGCTTCCTGCCGTGGTGGTTCCGTAACGAAGACGGCAGCCTGGGCCTGGACAAACTGGTGGACGTCGACGACCAGAAAACCTTGTCCACCGGTGTGCGCGCCAGCGAGTACTACCTGTGCTCCAAGGAAACCAAAAAATCCTGCGTGATCGATCCGGCGCCCTACAAGGTCGGCGACAAGATCGTCATGCTCGCGTCCTTCATTGAACCGATCATGCTCAACGGCGCGTTCCAGGGCATTGTCGGCGCCGATCTGTCGGTGAACTTCATCCAGGAAATGCTCCTGGGGGCGAATCAGAAACTGTACAGCGGCGCCGGGGAAATGGCCCTGATCGGCGGTAACGGCCGAATCGTCGCCTACACCAAAGACCCGAGCAAATTCGGCGAAAAAGTCAGCGACATCCTCGACAGCAAGCAGATTGCCAACATGGCCAATCTCAAGCGCGGCGAAGTGACTTACACCGTCGACAAGGCCCAGGGCCGGATCGAGTTGTACCTGCCCTTCGGCATCGGCCAGACCGACGCCCACTGGACCTTGATGCTGCAACTGCCGCTGAACGCGGTGATGGCCGACCTGCAAAAACTTCAAGGTGACCTGGACGCACAGCGCAAGTCCGACACCTTTGGCATGGCCATGGTCGGCTTGCTGATCGCCGGCATTGGTTTGTTGGTGATCTGGCTGGTGGGCCACGGCATTGCCCGGCCGCTGAAGCAGATGGTGACCATGCTCGATGACATCGCCCAGGGCGAAGGCGACCTGACCCGCCGTCTGACCAGCGACCGCAGCGACGAACTGGGCTCGATCGCCAAGGGCTTCAACACGTTCCTGGCCAAGTTGCAGGCGATGATTACTCAAGTGGTGACGTCGGTGCAGAGCGTCAGCGATTCGTCGGAACACACTGCGGACATCGCCATTCGCACCAACATTGGTGTGCACAAACAAATGGCCGAGATCGATCAGGTCGCCACCGCCGTACACGAAATGACCGCCACCGCCCAGGACGTGGCACGCAACGCCACCCAGGCCGCGCAAGCTGCCAGTCATGCAGATCAGGCGGCGGCGCAAGGCATGCAAATCGTCCGGGATACGTCGAATTCGATTGGTGTGTTGGCCATCGAAATCGGCAAAGCCGTCGGCGTGGTGCAGACCCTGGCCAAGGACAGCGAAAACATCAATGCGATCCTGACGGCCATTCGCGGCATCGCCGAGCAGACCAACCTGCTGGCCTTGAATGCGGCCATCGAAGCGGCGCGAGCCGGTGAACAGGGCCGGGGTTTTGCGGTGGTGGCCGATGAAGTGCGCAACCTGGCGCAGAAAACCCAGAAGGCCACGGAAGAAATCCAGACCATGATCCAGCAACTGCAACAAGGCACCCGCGATGTGGTGCGGGTCATGGAAGACAGTCAGAACCGCACCGACGAAAGCGTGCAGCACGCGGCGAAAGCGGCTGAAGCGCTGGAAACCATTACGCAGGCGGTGTCGGTGATCAACGACATGAACACCCAGATCGCCAGCGCGGCCGAGGAACAGAGCGCGGTGGCCGACGACATCAACCGTAACGTGATCAACATCGGGCAAGTGGCCAATGAAGTGGCCGGTGGAGCGGATGAATCGAGCGCGGCCAGTGCGGATCTGACCAAGTTGGCGGAACAGCAGCGGCGGTTGATCAATCAGTTCAAGGTTTGATCCGAAGGCCCCATCGCGGGCAAGCCCGCTCCCACAGGTTTTGTGAACGCCATAAATCCCTGTGGGAGCGGGCTTGCCCGCGATGACGTCAGCCCGGACAACTCATCAACCCGGCGTCAAACACTCCGGTCCATTGAGTTTCGGATCATTCACCATGTTCGCCAGCACCCGCTCGCGCAGCGCCGCGGGTTCGCTGGCCAGCAGAGCCTGCAAGGCATGCAATGGAGTGTCGGGGTTGAGCCAGGCCTCCTGCCCCTCCGCATCGAGAATCAACGGCCGACGCTGACTCGAGGCTGGCTGAGTGATCACCGCCGTACTCAGCCATACCTGCTCCTGTACCGGGTACGCCTCCCAGATCGCCGCGAAGTACAGCGCCGAGCCCTCCCCCGGGGTCAACCAGTACGGACGTTTGCGCGTCGTGCCGCGCCACTCGTAAAAACCATTGGCCGGCAACAGACAGCGGCGCAGGCGCAAGGCTTCGCGAAACATCGGCTGTTCGGCAACGGTTTCGGCGCGGGCATGGGCCGGCGTGCGGGACAGGTCGGTCAGCCACGGCGGCGTCAGACCCCAGCGGGCGCGGGCCAACTCACGCTGCCCGTCTGCACCGGCACGCAGCATCAACACCGAATCGTTGGGAGAAATATTCCACTGGGCCTGCTGATCGGCGGGGAATCCGGGCAGAGCCGCGAAGTCGCGGTTCCAGCGAAACAGGGCATAACGTCCACACATGGGGCAATACGACTCTTGATCAAACGAACGTCAGCCTAACAGACCAGCGTGCCGGGAAAACTGTCCGGTTCATCGCCGGACAACGGCAGCGCGGCATTGTACGCGGCGATCAACTCCCGGGCGTATTGCGCCTGGTCGTTATCGACCGATAACCCCAGCAGGCCGAATATCGGCAATTCCCCGGTGCCGCCAATCAGATCCCGGCCTGCCAGATGCGCCTCGATGCCTTCACTGGCCAGCATGCTTAGCAGCAATTCGCCTTCCATCAGGCTTTCCGGCTCGTAGATACGCTGCATGGGTGAACCCCTTCATTCGTTTTCGCTGTAGACGTCGAGGTACCATTCCTCGCCGTGAACCTGCAAGACAAAGGTAATGGGACGACAACACACCGGACAATCCTCGATATAGGTCTGATCACCGCCGGACAAGTCCAGAACAGCCTCAACCTCTTCACCGCAATACGGACATTCATACTGCGCAGTTTCCAGCATCGCGGTCTCCCAGGTGACTTGTGCGTATAATCGCCGGTCTATTTGCAGGGCTATTTTCGTCTGACTACCTTTCAGACCATGCCCCGTTGGTTTTCGATCAAAACTTTTACTTACCCTAGCCGTTTCTAACAAGAGAGCATGATGGGCGAATTCGATGCCATCCGACCTTACGACGACAGCGAAGTCCCGGCAGTGCTGGCACGGCTGCTCGGCGACAAGGCGTTTCTAGATATCCTCACCCACTTCCGCTTCCCGCGTTTTGCCGGTGCCTTCGGCTGGATGCTCAAACCTCTTATAGCGCATCGGCTACGCCGTGAGTTCGCCGGCGTCACGTCGGTGGCCACGTTGCAGGACAAAGTCGAGTTTTACGTCGACCACACCATCGAGCGCGCCACGGACGGGGTGACCTACACCGGCGTGGAACAATTCAAGTCCGGCAGCGCCTACCTGTTCATCGCCAACCACCGCGACATCGTGATGGACCCGGCCTTCGTCAACTACGCCGTGTACCACGCCGGCCTGCCGACCCCACGCATCGCCATTGGCGACAACCTGCTGCAGAAGCCTTTTGTCAGCGACCTGATGCGCCTGAACAAGAGCTTCATCGTGCACCGTTCGATCACTGGTCGACGCGAGAAAATGGCGGCGTATCAATTGTTGTCGGCCTACATCAATCACTCGATCCGCAACGATTGCGCCTCGATCTGGATTGCTCAGGCTGAAGGCCGGGCCAAGGACGGCGACGACCGCACCGAGTCGGCGATCCTCAAGATGTTCCACATGAGCCGCAAGGACGAGCCGTTCGGCGAAGTCATCCGTTCGCTGAACCTCACCCCGGTGTCGATCAGCTACGAATACGACCCCTGCGACCAGGCCAAGGCCCGCGAGCTGTACATCCGCGCCACTACGGGCACCTACACCAAGGTACCGGGCGAGGATGACGTGAGCATCGCCAAGGGAATCACCGGTTACAAGGGGCGCGTCCACGTGAACTTCGCCGCGCCCATCACCGAACTGTTCGAAGACACCAAACAATTGGCGATCGAAATGGACAAGCAGATTCTGGGCGGTTACCGGTTATTCCCGGTGCATTACCTGGCGTATGCGCAGTGGAAAGACGCCGACCCGCAATTGCAGGTGCCGAAAGCGGCCGAGCTGTTTGCGGCAGATGAACTGGCCAAGGCTCAGGAAGAATGGCAGCGTCGGCTGGAAGCTTGCCCTGAGGAACATCGTCCGTTTCTGGTGCTGCAATATGCGACGCCGGTGCGCAATCAGTATCGGGTCAAGGCCGGGTTGCCTCTTTAGGGTAATGGCTGGATACGACAACGGCGCCTTCGGGCGCCGTTTTTTTTGTCTTGATGCAGCAGGTCAGTCACTGTAACTGTGGCGAGGGAGCTTGCTCCCGCTGGGCTGCGAAGCGGCCCCAAATGCAGCCATCCCCACTGTGTCAGACACACTGCGAGCATTGGCTTTACGACTGCTGCGCAGCCGAGCGGGAGCAGACTCCCTCGCCACAGGGTCTTGTGTCAGGACTTCAGACGCGAGTACTGACCCACGACACCAGCAACGCCATCCCAAGACAGGCGAAACCGAAGCGATAGAAAAACCGGTTCATGCGCAAAGTCGCCCAATCGAGCATTGGCTCTTCGCTGGGCCGACTCTGGCGCTGGGCTTCGATACTGGCCATCGCGCGTTGCTCACGACGACGGGTGGCATGCAGCAACCAGCCGCCCGGGCAGGCGAACAGCAAGGCCAGCAGATTGATCAATTTGGCGGGATGAGCGGTAAAGAGCGAAATCAATTGCAGCGACATCACAAACCTCAGGCAGAACCAGTGTGGCAGGCGCCCAACCGACGACCGCGGCGCGAATTCTACCGAAAGCGCTCCAGTCTGCGCCGGCTTTCCGACAAATAACGAAACCATTTAGCCGATAGCTGTCCTGTGTCACCGTGCCGTCATTTTAATCCGCCAGTCTGTCGCCCCTCGAAACCGACACGGACCGCGTCATGCTCCACGCCGAAAACCAGGACCGCCTCTACCTCATTGCCCAAAGCGACGAACAACAAACCTTAGTCGGCAGCCTCGCCTTCAACGTACAGGACCGGCATTGGCTGGTGTATTGCGCGTTGGGCGGGCATCAACATGCGGACTTGCCGGAGACGGATTTGCTGACGGGGGTAAGTGTTCTGGATTTTTATTCGGAGGCAGCTTGAGCGTCCTACAAACGCAGTGATTGAAAGGGAAGATTCCGACAGGTTTTGAAGGTTGTCGCTCGGAAATGGGGTGGATAGGCTTTAGGGGTCGCTGCACATCAGCGACCGGGCGTCGCAGTCCGTTCAGTTCAGCTCATTTGGTGCATAATCGCCGACCCCAACCGGAGCGCTTCGGTGCTAATCGTTTGGTTTAATGGTGGCTGTGCGCGGGATACCTTCGGGTATGCCGGGTTTCCGAATGGCTCGGTCTGCGACCCCGCGTACAGCTGCCTCCTTCAATCGCGTCGCAGCGATCGTGGCAGCTAAACCTTTCATTCGGAGCGTCACCATGTTCAAAGAAACACCGAATCCGCCCGAAGCGGACAGCACTTCCCCTTACGAATCCCTCGATTCAAAAAAACTCCACGACGCCGCTAACCGCGCGCTCGATCACTACCTCAACCCATCCGCCCTCAAATCCCCCGTGACCCGCAAGCCGAGCACGATGTACATGGTTGCGCCGGATATCAAAGACGAAGACCTGTTGGCCCACACCTGTGAATCATTGGCCCAGGCCAGTGTGATGGCGAGTGATTTTGCGGGGTATCTGGAAGGGCCGCACCGGCACACAGCGATGGCGATTCAACAGATCGTCATGCTGGCGGAACTGGCGGTGAATCGGATGCTGGATAACGTGGGCGTGCCAAAACCTGCGCCACACAGCTGATCCCCCTGTGGGAGCGACCTGTGGCGAGGGGGCTTGCCCCCGTTGGGCTACGAAGTAGCCCCAAAATATCTGATGTACCAAAGATCTTGTGAGTGCTACGCACTCAAACGGGGCGATGCGGCGTTCCGACAAGCCCCCTCGCCACAGTCTCGCCCCTACAGTTGAACCGTGTGCATCTGCGAGGGATTGGTTGGCTGTCAGTCCGCCATCGCGGGCAAGCCCGCTCCCACAGTGGAACGGCGCACACAAAAAACCCGGTGCCATCGCTGACACCGGGTTCTTTATAAAAACCGCAAACCGTTACTCGGCAAGCACCTGACCAATCGTCGGGTCCTTGAACAAGCGGGTCAACGCATCACTCAGCACATCACTGACCAGCTTGGTATTGGTTTCCTGATTCGGCGCCATGCCAAAACGCTGATCCAGCGACGCGCCGTAGCGACCGCTGTAACGACGGTTGGCATTCTGCACATCGGAACGGAACGTCGCGCCAATTGTTGCTTCAGTCACATACAAACCTTCTTTGGGCGACTGATACTTCAGCTCAGCCAGGGTCACCGTCAATTGCGGCGCATTCAGCGCATTGGCCGTCGGCGTGAAGCCCAGCAACCGCACGGCTGCCTCAGCCTGAGCCTGCAGCTTCGGCAGAATCTGCGCGCCCTGCACCGTGATCGCACTGGTCTCCGGGTACAGGCCGCCACGGGTCCCAAGGGTTGGCGATGGACGACCGTCCACCACACGCACCACCACCGGCTGACCATGGCCGACCGGCGCCAGCTGAGCCGTCAGCTTGGGTTCCGGGTTCAGTTGTTGCGGGCTGTGGGCGCAGCCGACGAGGGTCAAACTGGTCACAGTGATCAAACCGAACAACAGGCGTTGCAACATGCTCTTCTCTCCAGAATCAGGCACTAACAGTGCCTGCAGTATAGCGGTGCGCCACTGCGGCGAACTAGCTTCGCGCAATGATTACTGCAATCTCTGACAGACCCGGCGCAACGCGGTTCCTGTCACACATTTGTCACCACCCGCGGGCAACCTTTGTGGCAGTCATCCCACACGGTACGTTGCCATGCGTTTTCTGATTTCGATGTTCGCACCACGCCCGCTGCACCGCAGCTTCGCCCTGCTCGACCGTAATGGTCACTGCCAGGCCTTCAAGCAGTGCAGCCTCCAGCCCATGGGTGATGGCTGGGTCGAAATCGAAGAAATTCGCCTCAATTGGCTGCACCAGCCCCTGCCCGCCAGTGCCCGTATCAGCCAGCACCCGCCACGTGCACGCGCACAGCAACTTCTGACCACCTGACCGGACGCCTAATAAAAGTCATTAAACACGACCATTTCCCTGCGTTTCTTCGTTACAATCTCCCCCCGATTATAAGGACGTCTCCTGATCGGGCCTCGCAGCATCGTTCAATGCCCCGGTATTGACACCCCGAACCGCCCACAGAGAGCCGCCCACACAGATCGAGTGAAGCTGGCGAGCTTGCTGTTTCTCAAGCAAACCCCCCACTTTTCGCGAATCTGCAGAGCTGTCATTACGCTCGGTCACTGAGCTGTTTGCCCGTTTTGCCTGTCATGTATCCCATGGCGGCAATCCCTTCGGGCACGGTGCCAGGCTGGGACAGCCCTTTTTTGAGGTTCACGTCTTCAAAAGAGCGTGAAAAAAACGGGTTTTCACAACTTCACAAGAGTGTGGCGAGCAAATGAATAGTTTTGCGTCTGAACATGCACCATTAGCGTCTACAACAGCCCAACGACACAGGACCGAGTACTCCTCGAACACCGGAGCCTGAAGCCTGTCCGCTACGGATTTGGTTGCACAAACGGATGTCTCGACCATAAGTCGAATTGCCAGCCGCGTGCCGAAATGAGTTCATGTGACTCTTGAAGCCAGGCCGCATGCATCCGTCGAAGTTGCGAAAAATTGCGAAGATTCGGACATGGCGATCCTGGCCATGGGTACCTGGGGCATCACTGACACGCCCCGTCACTCCTGGCAGCTATGCCGACAATTTGGTGCTGCAGATTTTGGAGACGCGTTAAATGGCGCATAACGAAGCAGTCGACGTAGTACTGGTTGGGGCCGGCATCATGAGTGCCACCCTTGCGGTACTGCTCAAAGAGCTCGACCCGGCGATCAAGCTGGAAGTCGTCGAGCTGATGGATTCCGGTGCCGCGGAGAGTTCCAATCCGTGGAACAACGCCGGTACCGGTCACGCCGGGCTGTGTGAGCTGAACTACACGCCGCAGGCCGCTGACGGCACCGTCGACATCAAGAAAGCCGTGCACATCAACACCCAGTTCGAGGTGTCGAAGCAGTTCTGGTCGTACCTGACCAAGAAAGGCACCTTCGGTTCGTGCAAATCATTCATCAGCCCGGTGCCGCACCTGAGCTTCGTGCAGGGTGAGAGCGGCGTGTCCTTCCTCAAGGAACGCTTCAAGACCTTGAGCAAGCACCATGCCTTCTCGGACATGGAATACACCGAAGACAAAGCCAAGATGGCCGAGTGGATGCCGCTGATGATGCCGGGCCGTCCGGCTGACGAAGTCCTCGCCGCCACCCGCGTGATGAACGGCACCGACGTCAACTTCGGCGCCCTGACCAACCAACTGCTCAAGCACCTGACCAGCGCGCCCGATGCCCAGGTCAAGTACTGCAAGCGCGTCACCGGCCTGAAGCGTAACAACGGCGGCTGGACCGTCAGCATCAAGGACGTCAACAGCGGCAATACCCGCGAAGTCGACGCCAAATTCGTCTTCCTCGGCGCTGGCGGCGCAGCACTGCCGTTGCTGCAAGCGTCGGGCATCGAAGAAAGCAAAGGCTTCGGCGGCTTCCCGATCAGCGGCCAGTGGCTGCGTTGCGACAACCCGGAAGTGGTCAAACACCACCAGGCCAAGGTCTACAGCCAGGCCGCGGTCGGTTCGCCACCGATGTCCGTGCCGCACCTGGACACCCGAGTGGTCGATGGCAAGAAGTCCCTGCTGTTTGGACCTTATGCCGGTTTCACCACCAAGTTCCTCAAGCACGGTTCGTTCATGGACCTGCCGATGTCGGTCCGCGCCGGTAACATCGGCCCAATGCTGGCCGTGGCCAAAAACAACATGGACCTGACCAAGTATCTGGTCAGCGAAGTGATGCAGTCGATGGAGCAGCGTCTGGAATCCCTGCGTCGTTTCTATCCTGAAGCGAAAGCCGAAGACTGGCGCCTGGAAGTGGCCGGCCAACGGGTGCAGATCATCAAGAAAGACCCGAAGAAAGGCGGCGTTCTGCAGTTCGGTACCGAACTGGTCGCGGCCAAGGACGGTTCCCTTGCCGCTCTGCTCGGCGCCTCGCCAGGCGCCTCGGTGACCGTGTCGATCATGCTGGAACTGATCGAGAAGTGCTTCTCGAACAAGGCCAAGGGCGAGTGGGCTGCCAAACTGGCGGAAATCTTCCCGGCTCGGGAGAAAGTCCTGGAAACCGACGCTGCGCTGTATCGCAAGATCAATGCGCAGAACAACGTCGCACTGGAACTGGTTGAAGCAAGCAGCGAAACCCAAAGCTACGCTTGATTGAGCCGCATAAAAAACGCCCCGTCCTCATTGAGGGCGGGGCGTTTTTTTATGCCGTTAAAGGATCGCAGCCTCGCTTCGCTCGACAGCTCCTACAAATGGATTGCTACACCTGTAGGAGCTGTCGAGCGAAGCGAGGCTGCGATCTTTTGATCTTAACCGCGAGCCTTGTCGATCAGTTCGATGTACTCGGCCGCGTTGCGCTGATCCTGGATCAGGGCCACGAAGTTGTTGCCGTGCTCATCCTTGCCGTCCAGATCGTAGCCGGCTTCGACAAAGAACGTCAGAAAACGCTCGAAGTCATCGATGCGCAGGCCGCGGTATGCCTTGATCAGTTTGTGCAGCGACGGTGAAGTGGCGTCGACCGGCTCGAAATCGAGGAACAGTTTGATCTGCGCATCGCCGATCTCGTCACCAATCACTTGCTTCTTATCTTTACGCATTGCCGACTCCAGCTCGCAGACATTTCACAGGGCGGGCAGTTTACCCCTGCCTTGATGCCGGGCTCAACGCGGACGAACGCTGCCGGTGTGCAGATCGGCCCAGATATGGCCATTGGCGTAACTCAGGAACTGGCAATACACCGTTTCGTTGCGCAACAAGTCGATCACCACCCGGTACTGGGCCAACGGGTAATAGAGCGTCAATGTTTTACTTTTGTTGTCGTAGATCGGCTTTTTCAGGCTTTTGCTTTCGCCATCGAAGTTGACCAGCACCTGGCTGATGGTCGCGCCCTTGTTCAAGGGTTTGCCCTTGAGGCGGATCAGCAACGGTGAGGTGACCGGAATCGGTTGTTGGTTGGACTGACGCTGGCTACCGAGGACCACCGAATATTCGGTGACCTGCAACAGTTGTTGCTGCTCGGGTTCCGCTTCACGCAGAGTCAAGTCGTCCGGGGGCAGAAACTGCACGTGCATCGGTGCCGGGGCGGCGGCCAGGGGCAGGCTGAAGACCAACAACAGAGCGGCGCAGCTGCGGATCAAAAGACTCATGACAGGCTCCAGGGACGAGGCCGAGCACTCTAGCATGATGATCTATCGAGCGAATAACCGATCCAGATCAATACTCCGGAAGACAAGGCTGGCCATACTGAAAGAGCTTTCAGCCCTGTTTCGGCGGTGCGCCGCCTACTGTGGAGTCCCCATGTCCTTCTCCATTCCCCCATTATTCGCCGCCTGGCGTCAGACCTTGCGTGCAGGTTACAGCCTCAGACGCTTGCGCGGCGACATCAGTGCCGGGGTGACGGTAGGAATAATCGCCATTCCCTTGGCCATGGCCCTGGCGATAGCGGTGGGAGTAGCGCCCCAGCAAGGTTTGTATACGGTGCTGATCGCGGCCCCGCTGATCGCCCTGACGGGAGGCTCGCGCTTCAATGTCAGCGGGCCGACAGCCGCGTTCGTGGTGATACTGCTGCCGATCACCCAACAATATGGCCTGGGTGGCCTGCTGCTTTGCACCATGCTTGCCGGGGCAATCCTGATTGCCTTGGGGCTGATTCGGGCCGGACGGCTGATTCAGTACATTCCTTATCCGGTGACCCTGGGCTTTACCGCCGGGATCGGCATTGTCATCGCCACCCTCCAGCTAAAGGATTTGCTGGGCTTGAGTACCACCGGGCACGCTGAGCATTACATTGAACAATTAGGTGTGCTGCTCCAGGCATTACCCACTGCTCGCCTGGGGGACGGGATTATCGGCGTCATGTGCCTGGTGGTTCTGATCGTCTGGCCGCGCTTTGTGCCACGGATTCCGGGGCATCTGGTGGCACTGGCCGTCGGCGCATTATTGGGGCTGGCGCTGGAAGGCGGCGGGTTGCCGATTGCGACGCTGGGCGAGCGCTTCAGCTATATCGTCGATGGCGTCAGCCACCCCGGCATTCCGCCGTTTCTGCCGAGCTTCGACTGGCCGTGGAATCTGCCGGGGCCCAATGGCCAGCCGCTGCATTTGTCTTACGACCTGATCCGCCAACTAATGGCGCCCGCCTTCGCCATTGCCATGCTCGGCGCCATCGAATCGTTGTTGTGCGCAGTAGTGGCCGATGGCATGACAGGCAGCAAACATGACCCCAACGCCGAACTCCTGGGCCAGGGCATTGGTAACCTGGTCGCGCCGCTGTTCGGCGGCATTACCGCCACCGCGGCGATTGCCCGCAGCGCCACCAACGTGCGCAGCGGAGCATTTTCGCCATTGGCGGCAATTATCCACAGCGCGGTGGTGCTGCTGGCGATACTCGTCCTCGCCCCGCTGTTCAGCTACTTGCCAATGGCCGCACTGGCGGCATTACTCGTGATGGTGGCGTGGAACATGAGCGAGGCCCGGCATGTCGTGCACACCTTGCGCATCGCACCACGCAGCGATGTGCTGGTCTTGCTGACCTGTCTGAGTCTGACAGTGCTGTTCGACATGGTCCTGGCCGTAGCCGTTGGGCTGTTGCTGGCCGCCGGGTTGTTCATCAAGCGCATGAGCGACCTTACGGACACCGCCGAATTGCCTCGAGAGTTCCATCAAGCCTTGCAGGATATGCCGGAGCATGTTCGTTGCTATGCGATTCGCGGGCCGTTGTTTTTCGGCGCGGCGGAAAAAGCCTTGGGTGTGCTGCGCAAATTCAGCCCCGAGGTCAAAGTGGTGATCGTCGAGATGAGTGCCGTGCCCATGCTGGACATGACAGCGCTGGCGGCCTTCGACAATATCCTCAGGGATTACCGCACCGACGGCATCGGTCTGATTCTGGTCGGGACGGCTGCGCGAGTACGTTTGAAACTCAGGCGCGCGGGCATCCATCGGGAACAGCGCCAGTTGGCTTACGTGAACAACCTGGAACAGGCTCGGCGCAAAAGCGAACGCTGGCTCGCCAGACAGGACTGAATGCGCAGTTCAAGTGAACTGCGCACGGCGGGTCTGCTTACAGGCCTTTAACGGCAAAAATCCCGTTGGCGTTACGCCAGTAGCCTTTGTAGTCCATGCCGTAACCGAAGATGTAACGGTCAATGCACGGCAGGCCGACGAAATCGGCTTTGAGGTCCGGGCGAGCCTTGCGGTCGTGGTCCTTGTCGATCAGCACGGCGGTGTGCACTTTGCGGGCGCCGGCGTGTTTGCAGAAGTCGATGATTGCACCCAGGGTGTGACCTTCATCGAGGATGTCGTCGATGATCAGCACGTCGCGGTCGATGAACGACACTTCCGGCTTGGCTTTCCAGAACAGCTCGCCGCCGCTGGTTTCGTTGCGATAGCGGGTGGCGTGCAGGTACGACGCTTCCAGCGGGAATTGCAGATGGGTGAGCAGCTTGCCGGCGAAAATCAGGCCGCCGTTCATCACACAGAACACCACCGGATTGCTTTCAGCCAGTTGTTCGTTGATATGTGCACCGACGCGGGCGATGGCCGCCTCGACTTCAGCTTCGGTGTACAGGCAGTCAGCCTCTCGCATGATTTGACGGATATGCTCGAGATCAGCGGACATGGCGCTCTCCAAGGGGTTTGAGGGGGAGGGACGGATTCGGAAAAGCGGGCAAAGGTACGCATCCCGCACGGCCAGATCAAGCGTTTGTGGACTAACGTACTGTATGTCTATAGGACAACACCCTCGGATAGATTAATCTAGGCCGGTTTTTTTGCCCGCCGCCGGAGCCTTTCCCCATGCCCATCCGTGAGATCCGCCATCCGCTGATCCGTCATAAACTTGGCCTTATGCGCCGCGCCGACATCAGCACGAAGAATTTCCGTGAGCTCGCTCAGGAAGTCGGCGCCCTGCTGACCTATGAAGCCACCAAAGACCTGCCGCTGGAAAGCTACGACATCGAAGGCTGGTGCGGCACGGTGTCGGTGGAGAAAATCGCCGGCAAGAAAATTACCGTGGTGCCAATCCTGCGTGCCGGTATCGGCATGCTCGAAGGCGTGCTGAGCCTGATCCCGGGCGCCAAAGTCAGCGCCGTGGGCGTGGCCCGTAACGAGGAAACCCTCGAAGCCCACACCTACCTGGAAAAACTGGTGCCGGAAATCGACGAGCGCCTGGCGATGATCATCGACCCGATGCTCGCCACCGGCGGCTCGATGGTCGCCACCATCGATTTGCTGAAGAAGGCCGGCTGCAAGGACATTCGCGCGATGGTCCTGGTGGCCGCTCCCGAAGGTATCGCCGCTGTGGAGAAGGCTCACCCGGACGTGACCATCTACACCGCTTCCATTGACCAGAAACTGAACGAACACGGTTACATCATCCCAGGCTTGGGCGATGCCGGTGACAAGATCTTCGGCACCAAGCAGAAGGACGCGTGACCATGCAGCAAGAGTTCAACGATCCGCTCTGGCGCACGGTTCTGTCCGGCGCGCAGATGCTGTTCGTGGCCTTCGGCGCCCTGGTGTTGATGCCGCTGATTACCGGCCTCGACCCTAACGTGGCGCTGTTCACCGCAGGTTTAGGGACGATCCTGTTCCAGATCGTCACCGGGCGTCAGGTGCCGGTATTCCTGGCGTCGAGCTTCGCCTTCATCACCCCGATCATTCTCGCCAAGGGTCAGTTCGGCCTGGCGGCGACCATGGGCGGCGTGATGGCGGCCGGTTTCGTCTACACCTTCCTCGGCCTTGCGGTGAAGATCAAAGGCACCGGGTTTATCGACCGTTTGCTGCCTCCGGTGGTAATTGGCCCGGTGATCATCTCCATCGGCCTGGCCATGGCGCCGATTGCCGCCAACATGGCGATGGGCAAGGCGGGCGACGGCACTGAGCTGATTCATTACCAGACGGCGATGATGATTTCGATGCCGGCGCTGCTGACCACCCTGATCGTCGCGGTGTTCGGCAGAGGTATTTTCCGCCTGGTGCCAATTATCTCCGGTGTGCTGGTGGGTTTTGCCATGGCGTTTTATTTCGGCGTGGTCGATACCGCGAAGATTGCCGTGGCACCGTGGTTCGCGATTCCACATTTCACCGCGCCGGAATTCAACTGGCAGGCGATTCTGTTCATCGTTCCGGTGGCCCTGGCCCCGGCCATCGAGCACATCGGTGGCGTGATTGCCGTGGGTAGCGTGACCGGTCGCGACTACCTGAAAAAACCCGGCCTGCACCGCACCCTGCTCGGCGATGGCATTGCCACCACCGCAGCCGGCCTGTTCGGCGGCCCGCCTAACACCACTTACGCCGAAGTGACTGGCGCGGTGATGCTGACCAAAAACTACAACCCGAAGATCATGACCTGGGCGGCGATCTTCGCGATCAGCCTGGCGTTCATCGGCAAGTTCGGCGCACTACTGCAAAGCATCCCGGTGCCGGTGATGGGCGGAATTCTCTGCCTGTTGTTCGGCTCGATTGCCGCGGTGGGGATGAACACCATGATTCGCCACAAGATCGACCTGGGCGAAGCACGCAACCTGGTGATTGTCTCGGTGACGCTGGTGTTCGGGATTGGCGGCATGCTGGTCGGCACCGGTACCGGCCAGAACGATTTCGGCCTCAAAGGCATCGCGCTGTGCGCGGTGGTGGCGATTGCGCTGAACCTGTTGCTGCCGGGCAATGACAGCTGGAAGCACAAGAAGGCGGATGAGCCGCTGATCTAAGCAGGTCTCAAGAACGCCATCGCGGGCAAGCCCGCTCCCACAAGGTCAGCGCAATACCTGTGGGAGCGGGCTTGCCCGCGATGCTTTTAAAGCGCCAACGGCGCCCTTTCGCACAACGCGTTCAACGCCTTGGCCCATTGCGGCTCATCGTTGAGGCAAGGCACCAGTACCAACTCCTCCCCTCCCGCTTCGCGGAATTGCTCCTTCCCACGATCACCGATTTCTTCCAGTGTCTCGATGCAGTCGGCAACGAAGGCCGGGCACATCACCAGGACTTTCTTCACGCCGCTTTTGGCCAACTCATCGAGGCGCGCTTCGGTGTAGGGTTCGATCCACTTGGCCCGCCCCAGACGCGACTGGAACGACACCGACCACTTGCCGTCCGGAATGCCCATGCGCTTGGCAAACTCTGCGGCCGTGCGCAGGCACTGACCGCGATAACAAGTCGCGACCACTTCTGGCGGCGCACCGGCGCAGCAATCGCCACCACCTTCGAAGCTGTGCCCCGGATTGAGCTTCTTCAGGTGCCGTTCCGGCAAACCATGGAAGCTCAGCAGCAGATGATCGAAATCCTGCTGCAGATAAGGCCTGACACTGGCCACCAACGCATCAAGGTATTCCGGCTGATCGTAGAACGGCTGAAGAACCGAGAACTGCATGTCGAGCTTTTTATCGCGCACCACGCGCTTGGCTTCTTCGATCACGGTGGTCACGGTGCTGTCGGCGAATTGCGGATAGAGCGGCGCCAGGGTCACTTTCTTATGCCCCTGGGCAGCCAGCCGCACCAGTGCGGATTCAATCGATGGCTCGCCGTAACGCATCGCCAGCTCTACAGGCCCGTGGGTCCATTGGGCGGTCATGGCCTGTTGCAAACGACGGCTGAGCACCACCAGCGGCGAACCCTCTTCCCACCAGATCGACGCGTAAGCGTGGGCCGATTGCTCCGGGCGCTTGATCAGAATCAACGACACCAGCAAACGTCGCACCGGCCATGGCAGGTCGATCACGTATGGGTCCATCAGAAATTGATTGAGGTAACTGCGTACATCCGCCACCGAGGTGGAAGCAGGTGAACCCAGGTTGACCAGAAGCAACGCGTGATCGGTCATGCAACGTCCTATTTCAGAGGCGGCCGGACAAATCGTCCAATGCCGCGCGCAAATCAGTGAACCGGAAAGTGAAACCCGCTTCCAGCAAACGAGCTGGCATAGCCTTCTGACCACCCAGCAACAACAATGACAACTCGCCCAGACCGACCTTCAAGACGAGAGTCGGCATTGGCATGAACGCTGGACGATGCAATACGTCACCCAACGTTTTGGCGAATTCGCGATTACGCACCGGACCGGGGGCGCAGGCATTATAGGGACCGCTGGCCTCATTGCGATGCAGAAGAAAATCAATCAGGGCGATTTGATCTTCGATATGAATCCACGACATCCACTGCCGACCGCTGCCGATCGGCCCGCCCAGCCCCAGTTTGAACGGTAACAACAGACGCGACAAAAAGCCGCCCTCGGCGGACAACACCAACCCCGTACGAATGAGCACTACGCGAATGCCCAAGGCTTCGGCGCGTTGCGCGGTTTCTTCCCAGGCGATACACAATTGGCTGGCGAAATCATCGATGACCGGTGGCGATTGCTCGGTCAACTCCCGCTCGCCGCCGTCACCGTACCAACCGATCGCTGAGCCTGAGATCAGCACCTGCGGTTTCTGCGCGCGACTTTCAAGCCACGCCAATAGGGTTTCGGTCAGCGTGATCCGGCTGCTCCACAACAGCGCTTTGCGCTTGTGGGTCCAAAGCCGATCGGCGATCGGCGCACCTGCAAGGTTGATGATTGCATCCACCGGTTCTGGCCCAAAATCCTCAAGCCGTGCGATTCCCCGTACCTGAGTGCCGCAGATTTTGGCGACTTTTTCGGGCTTGCGACTCCAGACGGTGAGGTGATGCCCCTGACCCGACCAGTGTCGGCAGAGCTGACGTCCTATCAAACCAGTACCGCCGGTCAGCAATATTTGCATGACATCTTCCTCGCGTGGCGTTTTACCCGGATCACTAGTCTATTTTTATAAGCAGGGATCTTTGGTATTGGGCAGGCTCTGTGTTTAACAATAGGCCAAGCTCTCAGAACAAGAACGCTAAAAGTTATACCAAAAAACAATATTGTACAGGTTTGAACCACGGCGTAGTCTGTACAGACAGGTAAACGAGGCCCCTATGACTGTACCTATCGCAATCATCGGCACCGGCATCGCCGGACTCTCAGCCGCCCAGGCCCTTACGGAGGCCGGGCATGTCGTTCAACTTTTCGATAAAAGCCGTGGCAGCGGCGGGCGCATGTCGAGCAAGCGCAGCGATGCGGGTGCTCTGGACATGGGCGCGCAATATTTCACTGCCCGCGACCGTCGATTCGTTACCGAAGTCCAGCGCTGGCAAGCCAACGGTTGGGTCGCCGTATGGACGCCGCAGCTCTATACCTTCCACGGTGGCCAGCTCAGACCCTCGCCGGACGAACAGACACGTTGGGTCGGCACGCCGCGCATGAGCGCCATCACCCGTGCGCTGCTCGGTGACCTGCAAGTGCAATTCGGCTGCCGGATCACCGAGGTCTATCGCGGCGAAGAGCACTGGCATCTGCAAGACGCCGAAGGCTTCACCCACGGGCCGTTCAGTCATGTGGTGATTGCCACGCCAGCCCCTCAGGCGACCGCGCTGCTGCCTGCTGCGCCGAAACTCGCCGGGGCCGCCGCCGGGGTAAAAATGGAGCCGACCTGGGCGGTTGCCCTGGCTTTCGACACGCCACTGGAGACGCCGATCGAAGGCTGCTTCGTGCAAGACAGCCCCCTCGACTGGCTGGCGCGCAACCGTAGCAAGCCGGGACGCGACAACACCCTCGATACTTGGGTGCTGCACGCCACCAGTGCCTGGAGCCGACAGCATATCGATCTGTCCAAGGAGGCGGTGATCGAGCAATTGCACGGTGCCTTTGCCGAACTGTTGCACGATGCCATGCCTGCACCGACCTTCAGCCTCGCTCACCGCTGGCTTTACGCCCGGCCGGCCAGCAGCCATGAGTGGGGAGCCCTGGCCGATGCTGATCTGGGTTTATATGTATGTGGCGACTGGTGCCTGTCCGGCCGTGTCGAAGGCGCCTGGCTCAGTGGCCAGGAAGCGGCCCGCCGCCTGCACGAACACCTGCAATGAACCGCCTCGATTAGAGCACATTGCTGCTGTCGACATGGACAGCAGCCCTGCTAAAAACTTATACAGAAAATTTGACTTGTACACCTTTGGATCTATGATGGACAGATGTTGTACAGGTTTAATCATCCGTACAAGTCTGGATTCGAGGTGCTCCGATGCCTGCACAAACAGCAACCCTACCCAAAATCGCCATCAGCGCCTGCCTGATGGGGGCCGAGGTTCGCTACAACGGCGGGCACAAGACGTCACGGCTATGCAGCCACTTCCTTTCCGATTATTTCGATTTCGTCCCGGTGTGCCCGGAAGTTGCCATCGGCCTGGGTATCCCTCGCGAACCGATCCGACTGGTCGGCAACCCCGAACATCCGCAGGCGGTCGGCACCGTCAACCCTGAAAACAACGTCACCCGGCCGCTGGCCGAATATGCTCAGAAAATGGCTCGGGAACTGGGTGACATCTGCGGCTATATCTTCATGCAGAAATCCCCTTCGTGCGGCCTGGAGCGGGTCAAGGTCTACCACGCCAATGGCGCGCCGGTGGACGGCGGCGGCAGTGGCATTTACGCCCGGACCTTCTGCGCGCTGCACCCTGATTTGCCGGTGGAGGAAGAAGGCCGGCTCAACGACCCGGTGCTGCGGGAAAACTTCCTCACCCGCGTGTTCGCCTATAGCGCCTGGCAGCAATTGCTGCGGACCGGCCTGACCCGGCGCCGCCTGACGGATTTTCACTCGCGCTACAAATACCTGTTGATGGCCCACAATCCGGTGCAATACAAAACCTTGGGCAACCTGCTGGGCAGCATGGGCCGCACCGATCCCGACACCATCGGCCCACGCTATTTCAGCGAGCTGATGGCCGCCTTGAAAAAATGCGCCACGCGCCGCACCCACACTAACGTCCTGCAACACCTCAGTGGCTACCTCAAACAGGCCATCAGCACTGAAGACAAGCAGGAAATGCAGCACATCATCGGCCAGTATCGTCACGGCATCGTGCCACTGGTGGTGCCGCTGACGTTGCTCAAACACTACTTCCGCCAACATCCGGATCCGTACATTGCGCAACAGGTCTACCTGCAACCGCACCCGGAAAACCTCAGCCTGCGAAACGCAATCTAATGAAAACCCCACCGGACACCAGCGCCAGCGAAGACCTCGGCACCGATTTCAAAAAGGCTCTGGACGCAGGCTGGCTGCCCATCCGTGAAGTGGCGCGGCAGACCGGGGTCAACGCCGTCACCTTGCGCGCCTGGGAACGGCGCTACGGGTTGATCGTGCCTCAGCGAACCCCCAAGGGTCATCGACTGTTCTGCGCCGAACACGTCCAACGCATCCTGATGATCCTCACCTGGCTCAATCGCGGCGTGGCGGTCGGTCAGGTCAAGCAACTGCTCGACACGCCTCAGGTGCTTGCCGAGCCCGTCGGAAACGATTGGCTGGTGCTGCGCCAGACACTGCTGCAAGCCGTTACCCAACTGGCCGAACGCACCCTTGATGACACTGTGAACCAGGCAATGGCGCTGTATCCGCCACGCACTTTGTGTGAACACCTGTTGATGCCGTTGCTGGCGGAGCTGGAACAACGCTGGCAAGGCCAGTTCGGTGCCCAGATGGAGCGGGTGTTTGTCTATTCCTGGTTGCGCAGTAAATTCGGCGCAAGGGTCTATCACAACAACCGTCAGTTGCGCACCGCGCCGCTGCTGCTGATCAATCACTCGGACCTGCCTCTGGAGCCTCATCTATGGCTCACCGCCTGGCTGATCAGCAGCACCGATTGCCCGGTGGAAGTTTTCGACTGGCCACTCCCGGTCGGCGAACTGACGCTGGCGGTCGATCACCTGCAAGCCCGCGGCGTACTGCTGTATTCCAGCAAAGCCATGAACCTTGCAAAGTTGTCGAAACTTTTGAATGGCGTCAGTTGCCCAAAAATGATCGCCGGTCCAACGGTGTGCATCCACCACGCCGACTTGACCGCAAAAAACACCGCCATTGTTGATTTGATCCTGGCCGATAACCCGTTATCGGCCCATCTGGACCTGATTCAGCGTGGGCTCATTTAATGAATCGTACGGATACGACCATGCAATTGATCTGGCTGCGCAGCGACTTGCGTCTACATGACAACACCGCCCTCTCGGCCGCCGCAGCCCGTGGCCCGAGTGTGGCGGTGTATTTGCTGAGCCCGCAGCAGTGGCTTGCGCATGATGATGCGCCGTGCAAAGTGGATTTCTGGCTGCGCAACCTCGGCGAATTACGCCGCGCGCTGGATGCCCTGAACATCCCGCTGCTGATTCGCCGGGCGCCCCGCTGGGATGAGGCGCCCAAGGTTCTGCTCGAACTGTGCCAGCAGTTGAAGATCGACGCGGTGCACGTCAACGAGGAATACGGCATTCATGAAACCCGCCGTGATGCAGCGGTAGCTCAAGCGCTGAAAGCCCGAGGCATCGACTTTCACAGCTACCTTGATCAACTGCTGTTCAAGCCAGGCACCGTGCTCACCAGAACCGGAACCTACTTCCAGGTCTTCAGCCAGTTTCGCAAGGTCTGCTACGAACGCCTGCACGCATCATTACCCGGACTGGTCGCCGCACCTGCCCTCCAGGCTCCGTTGCCTATCGGCAGCGACGAACCGCCCTGCCGTGTCGAGGGTTTCGATCCCCCCAACGACAGCTTGCGTGCCCTCTGGCCAGCCGGTGAAACCGAATCCCGGCGCCGTCTCGACACCTTTGTCGACGCCCAGATCGAGCACTACCACAGCGAACGCGACTTCCCGGCAAAACCCGGCACCAGCCAGCTCTCGGCCTATCTCGCCGCCGGTGTGATTTCCCCTCGTCAGTGCCTGCACGCTGCGCTGCGAAGCAATCAGGGCGAGTTCGAAAGCGGCAAGGTCGGTGCCATTACCTGGATCAATGAGTTGTTGTGGCGCGAGTTCTACAAACACATTCTGGTGGGCTACCCACGGGTCTCCCGGCACCGCGCCTTCCGCCCGGAAACCGAAGCCCTGGCCTGGCGTGACGCCCCGGAAGAGCTCAAAGCCTGGCAGCAAGGCCGCACCGGCCTGCCGATCATCGACGCCGCCATGCGCCAGCTGCTGGAAACCGGCTGGATGCACAACCGCCTGCGCATGGTGGTCGCAATGTTCCTGACCAAGAACCTGCTGATCGACTGGCGGGAAGGCGAACGCTTCTTCATGCGGCATCTGATTGATGGTGACCTGGCAGCGAACAATGGTGGCTGGCAGTGGAGTTCGTCCACCGGCACCGATTCAGCACCCTACTTCCGGATTTTCAACCCGCTGAGCCAGTCGGAAAAGTTCGACGCCGAAGGGGTGTTCATCAAGCACTGGTTGCCGGAGCTCAGCGGGCGGAACAAAAAAGACCTGCACAACCCGGCAAATCTCGACGGACTGTTCGGCGTGAGGGATTATCCGTTGCCCATCGTCAGCCTGAGCGCTTCCCGGGAGCGGGCCATCGCCGCGTTCAAGAACCTGCCATCACGACAGGGTTTATCGCCACCGTAATTAGATTGATTCCACAGCATTGCGTTATGAACACGGAATCGAGACAGGAAAATATTGGGTTGAAAAGGGAGTTGGTATGAGTCGTACACCCCCAAGGCGATACTGGTTGACCGGCGCCAGCGATGGTATCGGTGCCGCGCTGGCCGAAGAAATACTGAAAACCGGAGCCCATCTGGCGGTCAGCTCGCGCTCGGTGAAGTCATTGATATCCCTGTCCGAGCGCTATCCTGGTCAAGTATTGGTGGTCGAGGGCGATTTGACCAACGGGCAAAGAGTGCGCGAAATCGGTGAGCGGATTGCGCAGGAATGGGGCTCTCTGGACACCATGATCCTTAACGCCGGCACCTGCGAATACGTCGACATCAATCAGTTGGACTCGTCTATCATCGAGCACATCGTGCGTACCAACTTGCTTGCCAGCAGTTATTGCATCGCAGCCGCCCGGCCCCTGCTGCATGCGGGCACTGCGCCGCATCTGGTGGGCATGGCCAGTTCGGTGACCTGGCTCCCCCTGCCACGGGCTGAATCCCATGGCGATTCAAAGGCCGGGTTGCGTCATCTGCTCGAGTCTTTACGCATCGACATGACGCCGGAAAACATCGAAATGACCGTGGTCAGCCCAGGGCTTATCGATACAACCCTGAACGACGGCGTCCCGATACATCTCGACTGGACAGCGGACCAGGCTGCGCGATACCTCCTCGACATGATCAGGAATCGTCCACTGGAACTCTTCTTGCCGGAGCTGCTCATGCCTGTTCTTTGGCCGCTGCCGCAACAACCCGACCGGACGGGACTGGCAGTCGACGGACAAGCGCGAACCAAGCCACCAATCGAGGACATGCCGTGAAGCCCGAGCGTCTGTCAGGCCTTTTACACAGCGTGGGTCCACTGCCTTACACTGCGCGCCATGAAAACCATTCCCCACACGCAAGTCGCCGAGCCTGCGATCACCTGCTCGACCTGCGCAGCCTGCTGCTGCCAGCTTGAAGTGATGCTGATCACTGACACCGGCGTGCCCGAACGCTTTATCGATACCGATGATTGGGGGGGTGAAGTCATGCTGCGACTGGATGATGGCTGGTGCGCCGCGCTGGATCGCAACAGCATGATGTGCACCATCTATGAAAAGCGTCCGCTGATCTGCAGGGAGTTCGAAATGGGCGCACCGGAATGCATCACCGAACGCCAGGGGATTGCGACGGCGTATCGGTGAAGGCGAAGTCCCCCGAATACGAACGTGGGAAGCGAGCAGGCTCGCTTCCCACGTTTAAAACATCGCAGGCTTACAACGGCATCGTGTAATGCAATGCGTAACTTTCTACACCGTCGTTCGGGTTGCTGAGCCCGGCATTGGAATAGTGGGTGGCGCGAATCCCGACTTCATGTCCGCCGGTAAAGCGCAGACCAAAGCCGAAACGGTCTTCGAACTGAAAGGCACTGCCGAGCTTGTTATCTTCAAGTTCGGTGTTGGCAAATACCGCGACGCCGATCCCCGCTTCGACATAGGGTTTGATGGTCTGGCCGGCAAACTCGTACACCAGCACCGGCGAGAACGACAAACTGTGGTTGCTCGCTGTTTTGTCGCCATCCCAGTAGGTGTAAGCGCCGCTCCAGTAGCCGGTCAAGCGACCAACGTCACTCTGGAGCCAGCTCTTGTCCCAATCGAACTGCATGCCCAATCGGTAGGTCATGGTCGAATCGCTGGTCTGGCCGACCCCGAACTCCACCCCTGCCGCCTGTGCGGTAAAACTGTGCCCCATTAATGCGGTCGCAATCGCGGCCAAACAGAATAGTCGCTTCATTAGAAACATCCTTTTCCGAACAATTTGGTATGGTTTTTATGCTGCCCAACAAACAAAGCTATAGAAATCGTCGTTTAATCAGAAGTTCACCCCAATTATTCGCTTGCTACGCGCTTCTACCTATCGAAGCTTCGCACAACCCCAGACATATTCCACAGGACCGGTAAGATATTTCTGAAATGCTCAGGGTCCGAACTCGACCAGAACTGTGCGGGGCGAGCAGGCCCCTCGGCCAGCAATTCACGCTCGACCAACAGACGCTGGAGCTGCCGCGCCACAGCGGCACCGGTATCGATCAGGCTGATGCTTTGCGGGAGCATCTGCTTTAGCAGCGGCTTTAAAAAGGGATAATGCGTGCAGCCGAGAATGATCGTATCTGCACCAGCAGCCAGCAGCGGTTCGACATACCCTTGCAGCAACCGGCGCAATGTCTCGCTGTGCAGGTCGCCATTTTCAATCAGCTCCACCAGACCAGGGCACGGCTGAGTGATGACTCGCACATCAGTGGCGAAACGGTCGAGCAAGGCAGCAAACTTGGCACTCTGCAAAGTACCGGTGGTGGCGAGCACGCCGACCACACCGCTGCGCGTTGCCGCAGCAGCCGGCTTGACCGCGGGCTCCATGCCGACGATGGGCCACTCGGGAAAATCGCGCCGCAAGTCCGCAACGCCAGCCACCGTCGCGGTGTTGCAAGCCAGTACCAGCGCCTTGGCACCCTGCTGCTGAAAGAAATGCGCCATGACGCTGCAACGCTGGCGAATGAATGCCGGGGTTTTCTCGCCGTAGGGAATATTCCCGCAATCACCGAGGTACAACAGAGATTCGTTGGGCAGCAACTGCTGGATCTCGGCCAGCACGGAGAGTCCACCGACGCCGGAATCGAATACAGCAATCGGCGCTTCACGCATGGCTCGCCCCGCAGACGCTGCAGCCTGGATCACGCTTGACCCGCAATTCACGGAAGCGTGAGCCCAAGGCATCGATCAACAACAGGCGCCCCACCAACGGCTCGCCGAACCCCACCAGCAGTTTCAGCGCTTCCAGTGCCTGGAGGCTGCCGACCAACCCGACCAAAGGACCGACGACACCCGCCTCGCTGCAGGTCAACTCGGCTTCGCTGCCGTGACCGTATAAACAGTGGTAGCAAGGGCTCTCTGGACGACGAGGGTCGAATACCGACAATTGCCCTTCCAGACGAATCGCCGCACCGCTGACCAACGGCTTGCGCGCGGCCACACACGCAGCGTTGACCGCCTCGCGGGTGGAAAAATTGTCGGAACAATCCAGCACCAGATCCACCGCAGCAACGGCGGCAGCCAGCGAATCCTCGTCCAGTGCAGTGCGATGAGCGATCAGCTGAATCTCGGGATTGATCGCAGTCAGGCGACGAATCGCCGAATCGACTTTGCTCAGGCCAACGCTGTCAGTGTCGTGAACGATCTGGCGCTGCAGATTGGTCAGGTCCACCGTATCGAAATCCGCCAGATGCAACTCACCGACCCCGGCAGCGGCCAGGTACAGCGCAACCGGTGAGCCAAGACCACCGAGGCCGACAATCAATACGCGGCTTTCCTTGAGTCGTAACTGGCCGTCGATGTCGACGTGTTGCAGCAGAATCTGCCGACTGTAACGCAGCAACTCCTGATCATTCAGCACGGCAAGCGCCCCAGACTAATGCGTTGGTGACCGCCCAGATCGGTGCGGCTGTGGACTTCCTCAAAGCCGCGGGTCAGCAGCAAATCGCGCACCGCGCAGGCTTGATCGTAACCGTGTTCGAGCATCAACCAGCCACCCGCCTCAAGATGCTCCGGTGCCTGGGCGACGATCAGACGCAGATCGTCGAGCCCATCGACGCCGGCCACTAGTGCACTGGCCGGCTCGAAGCGCACATCGCCTTCTGCCAGATGCGGATCGGTCGAAGCGATGTAGGGCGGATTGCTGATGATCAGTTGAAAACGCTGGCCTTCCAGGGCGCTGAACCAATGACTGCTCAGTACGGTAGCGTTGTTCAGGTTCAGGCGCTGACGATTGCGCTCGGCCAGGGCCACGGCTTCCAGCACACGATCCACGGCGGTAACCTTCCAGGCCGGACGCTCGCTAGCCAGCGCCAGGGCGATGGCACCACTGCCGGTGCCCAGATCGAGCACTTTGGCTGGGGTGGCCGGCAACAGCTCCAACGCAGCATCCACCAGCAATTCAGTGTCGGGACGTGGAATCAGCGTGTGGGGCGCGACTTCCAGGTCGAGCTTCCAGAAACCTTGCTGCCCCAGAATATAGGCCACTGGCTCACCGCTACGGCGGCGCTGCAAATACTCGGCAAACTTCAGTGCCGCTTCGCTTGGGACGATGCGTTCAGGCCAGGTGTGCAGAAAACTGCGGGACTTGCCCAAGGCAGCCGCCAGCAGCAATTCGGCATCCAGACGCGCGGTTGGCGAATCAGGCAAATCGGCGGCGCGCAGCAAACTGGCGATGATCGTCATTTACTCACCTATCGCTGCCAATTGGTCAGCCTGGTACTCGGCCAGCAACGGTTCGATCACCGCATCCACGCCGCCCGCAAGAATTTCGTCGAGCGAATACAGCGTCAGGTTGACCCGATGGTCGGTGACCCGGCCCTGGGCGAAGTTATAGGTACGGATCCGCTCGGAGCGATCACCGGAACCGACCAGCAATTTACGCTCGCTGGCGATGGCATTGGCCGCGGCGCTGGTCTGCTGGTCGTTGAGCTTGGCCGACAGCCAGGACATCGCCCGGGCGCGGTTCTTGTGTTGGGAACGCTCTTCCTGACACTCGACGACAATACCGGACGGCAAGTGCGTGATACGAATCGCCGAATCGGTCTTGTTGACGTGCTGACCACCGGCACCGGAGGAACGATAGGTATCGACCCGCAGATCCGCCGGGTTGATTTCGATGGCTTCCTGCTCATCCGGCTCGGGCAATACCGCCACGGTGCAGGCCGAGGTGTGGATGCGACCTTGAGATTCAGTGGCCGGAACCCGCTGCACACGGTGCGCACCGGATTCGAACTTCAGCTTGCCGTAGACATTCTCGCCTTCGACGCGGGCAATGACTTCTTTATAGCCACCGTGTTCGCCTTCGTTCTCCGACAGAATTTCTACGCGCCAGCCACGCCGCTCGGCGTAACGCGAATACATGCGGAACAGGTCACCGGAGAAAATCGCCGCTTCGTCACCGCCAGTGCCTGCGCGGATTTCGAGGAACACGTTACGCCCGTCGTTCGGATCCTTGGGCAGCAACATGCGTTGCAGGCTGGCTTCGAGCTCGATCAATCGCTCCTTGGCTTCGCGGACTTCCTCCACGGCCATTTCACGCATGTCCGGGTCACTGTCCTTGAGCAGAGCCTGTGCGCCTTCGAGGTCGCCCTGCACTTTGAGCAGCTGTTTATAGGTGTCGACGATCGGCTCGACTTCCGCGTATTCCTTGGAATAGGTGCGGAATTTGTTCTGATCGGAAATGACTTCGCCATCGCCAAGCAGGGCGGTCAATTCCTCGAAACGGTCCTGGAGGATGTCCAGCTTATTGAGCAGTGACGCTTTCATTGCGGTTTCTTATCCGAAAAGCTATCCGATGAGCCCTCACCGAGGGCAAAGAGTTCCTGGGCCATGGCCAGCGCATCGAGGCGGCCTTCGGCAGAGAGCTTTTTCAATTGCACGCTCGGGGCGTGCAAGAGTTTGTTGGTCAGGCCACGGGCCAATTGCACCAGCACGTCCTCGGCGCTGCTGCCGTTGGCGAGCATGCGCTGAGCCTTCTGCAATTCTTCGTCGCGCAAGCGCTCGCTTTGCTGACGATAAGCCTTGAGCACATCCACCGCCGCCAGTTCGCGCAGGCGAACCATGAAATCTTCGGCTCCGACCGACACCATTTCCTCGGCAGCCTGGGCAGCGCCCTGACGGCTCTTGAGGTTTTCGGCGACCACTTCGTGGAGGTCGTCGACGCTATACAGGTAAACGTCGTCCAACTCGCCGACTTCCGGCTCGATATCCCGTGGAACGGCGATATCTACCATGAAAATCGGCTTGTGCTTGCGCAATTTCAAGGCACTTTCCACCGCGCCTTTACCGAGAATCGGCAACTGGCTGGCGGTGGAACTGATGACGATGTCGCTGCGCACCAGTTCTGCCGGGATGTCCGAGAGCAACACCGCGTGGGCGCCGAACTGCTCGGCCAGGATGCTTGCGCGCTCCAGGGTGCGGTTGGCGACCACGATTCGCTTCACGCCCAGCTCATGCAGATGGCGGGCGACCAGAGTGATGGTCTCGCCGGCACCGATCAGCAAGGCCTGGCTGCGTTGCAAATCACTGAAGATCTGTTTCGCCAGGCTGACTGCGGCAAACGCCACGGACACCGGGTTCTCGCCAATGGCAGTGTCGGTTCGCACCTGTTTTGCCGCGTTGAACGTAGCCTGGAACAAACGCCCGAGCAGCGGACCGATGGTGCCCGCCTCGCGAGCCACGGCGTAAGCCGATTTCATCTGGCCGAGAATCTGTGGCTCACCCAACACCAGCGAATCGAGCCCGGAGGCGACCCGCATCATGTGACGAACTGCCGCATCATCTTCATGCACATAAGCGCTAGCGCGCAGCTCATCGAGGCTCAAATGATGATAGTCGGCCAGCCAGCGCAACACGATGTCAGCCGAAAGGTGATCCTGTTCTATATACAGTTCACTGCGATTGCAGGTGGAGAGGATCGCAGCTTCGCGGCTGTCGGTGAGTCGGCAGAGCTGCTGCAAGGCCTCAACCAGCTGCTCAGGGGTAAAGGCCACGCGCTCGCGGACGTCTACTGAAGCAGTCTTGTGGTTAATACCGAGTGCAAGGAAGGCCATTCAAGGTCGCTGATGGTGACGTGAAGCCGACAATTGTCCTACTTCGACAGAGCCAGAACAACCACTCGATATCTATCGACCCGGTTGACGCTGGCGAAGCTGCGATTCGTTCTCGTTTATACCGACGCCGGGCCTGCCGGGGTTATGTGCGCGGGTAAATTGGCCGGGCGGTTATGTTTGGCCGAAGGCTTGTGTCATGATGATCTGACCGCAGGTTAGTCGTCCTCTTCCTATATGAATAGATCTTCCGCGTTGCTCCTCGCTTTTGTCTTCCTCAGCGGCTGCCAGGCCTTGGCACCCGTTTCGTCGGACGGTACGCCGCCGGTCGAAGACAGCACTCCGGTGCCTGAAAAGCCCAAGGTTTATAGCTCGTTCAGCGAAGAAACCATCTTCAGTCTGTTGAGTGCCGAACTGGCTGGCCAGCGCAATCGTTACGACATTGCCCTGGACAACTACGTGACCCAGGCCATCAACACGCAGGATCCGGGCATCTCCGAGCGGGCATTTCGCATTGCCGAGTACCTGGGTGCCGATCAAGCGGCCCTCGACACCGCACTGATCTGGGCAAAAAACGCCCCCAGCGATCTCGAAGCGCAACGAGCGGCGGCCGTGCAACTTGCCCGCGCCGGGCGTTATGACGAATCCATGGTCTATATGGAGAAAGTCCTGCAAGGCAAAGGCGACACTCATTTCGACTTCCTCGCCCTGTCTGCGGCCGATACCGACCAGGAAACCCGCAACGGCCTGATGAAAGGCTTTGACCGCTTATTGCAGCGCCATCCGCACAATAATCAGTTGATTTTCGGCAAGGCCTTGCTGCTGCAACAGGACGGCGACGCCAAGGCTGCGCTGACCCTGCTCGAAGACAACCCGCCGGAGGAAGGTGAAATAGCGCCGATCCTGCTGCGCGCGCGTCTGCTGCAAGGGCTCAGCCGTGGCGATGAAGCCTTGCCGTTGCTGAAAAAAAGCATCAAGAAATACCCGGACGACAAACGCCTGCGCCTGACCTACGCACGCATGCTGGTTGAACAGGACCGCATGGACGAGGCCAAGGTCGAATTCTCGAGCCTGGTGCAGCAATACCCGGAAGACGACGAACTGCGCTATTCGTTGGCCCTGGTCTGCCTGGAAGCCAAGGCCTGGAACGAGGCAAAAGGTTATCTGGAAGACTTGATCGCTCGAGAAAGCCACGTCGACTCGGCTCACCTGAACCTGGGCCGTATTGCTGAAGAGCGGAACGACCCCCAAGGCGCGCTGATCGAGTACGCCCAGGTCGGGCCGGGCAACGATTACTTGCCGGCACAATTGCGTCAGGCCGATATTCTGATGAACAACGGCAGGACCGCCGAAGCCCAAAGCCGCCTGGCGGCCCAGCGCGATGAGCAACCCGATTACGCGATCCAGTTGTACCTGATCGAAGTCGAAACCTTGTCCGCCAACAAACAGGGCGACAAGGCCTGGAACGTCTTGCAGCAAGCCTTGCAGAAATACCCGGACGATTTGAATCTGCTGTATACCCGGGCCATGCAGGCGGAAAAACGTAATGACCTGGCGCAGATGGAAAAAGACCTGCGACTGATCATCAAGCGCGACCCGGACAATGCGATGGCGTTGAATGCCCTCGGCTATACCCTGTCCGACCGCACCACACGCTACGCCGAAGCCAAGGCCCTGATCGAACAGGCGCACCAGATCAACCCGGAAGACCCGGCCGTTCTCGACAGCCTCGGCTGGGTGAATTTCCGCCTGGGCAACCTCGATGAGGCCGAGCGGTATCTACGCCAGGCACTGGAACGCTTTCCCGACCAGGAAGTCGCCGCTCACCTAGGCGAAGTCCTGTGGGCCAATGGCAAGCAACGCGAAGCCAAACAAGTCTGGAGCAAGTTCCTCAAGGAACAGCCCGACAGCCCTACCCTGCGCAGCACCATCAAGCGCCTGACCGGATCAGAGACTCTTTAAGATTATGTTTTTGCGCCACATCATCGTTTTCAGCTTCATCGCCCTGCTCGCCGGTTGCGCGGGCTTCAGTGCCCGTGAATCCGTCGGAGGGCACGGTAACCCGGCCCAATGGCGCGAGCACAAACAGCAACTGAGCAGCCTCGACGGCTGGCAGATCAACGGCAAGATCGGCATCCGTGCACCGAAAGATTCGGGTAGCGGCACCCTGTTCTGGCTGCAACGCCAGGATTACTACGACATTCGCCTCTCCGGCCCGCTGGGTCGTGGCGCGGCCCGTTTGACCGGGCGCCCTGGAAAAGTCTCGCTGGAAGTGGCCAATCAGGGCCGTTATGACGCGCCGACTCCGGAAGCCCTGGTCGAAGAACAACTGGGCTGGAAATTGCCGGTATCCCATCTGGCGTGGTGGGTTCGCGGGCTCCCGGCGCCGGACAGCAAAAGTCGCCTGACCCTGGACGTCGACAGCCGCCTGGCCAACCTCGAACAGGATGGCTGGCAGGTCGAATACCTCAGTTATGCCGAGCAAAACGGCTATTGGCTGCCCGAGCGGATCAAACTGCACGGCACCGACCTTGATGTCACGCTGGTGATCAAGGACTGGCAACCACGCAAACTGGGGCAGTGAAAATGACTGCGCCACACCTGACACTGCCCTCACCCGCCAAGCTCAACCTGATGCTGCACATCCTCGGTCGCCGTGAAGACGGCTACCACGAGTTGCAGACGATTTTTCAGTTTCTCGATTACGGCGATGAAATCACCTTCGCCGTTCGCGACGATGGCGTGATTCGGTTGCACACCGAATTCGCCGATGTCCCTCACGACAGCAACCTGATCGTCAAAGCCGCGAAAAAACTTCAGGAGCAATCTGGTTGCTCGCTGGGTATCGACATCTGGATCGAAAAAATCCTGCCCATGGGCGGTGGAATCGGTGGCGGCAGTTCGAATGCGGCGACCACGTTGCTGGGCCTCAATCACCTCTGGCAACTGAACTGGGATGAAGACCGACTGGCCGCGCTGGGTCTGACGCTTGGCGCCGACGTCCCGGTTTTCGTGCGTGGCCACGCGGCTTTCGCCGAGGGCGTGGGAGAGAAACTCACACCTGTAGAACCCGAGGAACCGTGGTATCTGGTGCTGGTGCCGCAAGTATCTGTAAGTACAGCAGAAATTTTTTCAGATCCACTGTTGACACGTAACACTCCTCCCATTAAAGTGCGCCCCGTTCCCAAGGGAAACAGTCGAAATGACTGCTTACCGGTGGTAGCAAGACGTTATCCAGAGGTACGTAACGCCTTGAATTTGTTAGGTAAATTTACCGAAGCAAAACTCACCGGAACTGGAAGTTGTGTGTTTGGGGGCTTCCCAAGCAAAGCTGAAGCTGATAAAGTCTCGGCCCTTCTTACAGAGACCCTTACAGGGTTTGTAGCAAAAGGAAGCAACGTTTCGATGTTGCATCGCAAGCTGCAAAGCCTGCTCTAAAAGGAATCGGGTACTGGGTACTCGTAGCAACAGATACAGGGGCGTCGCCAAGCGGTAAGGCAGCAGGTTTTGATCCTGCCATGCGTTGGTTCGAATCCAGCCGCCCCTGCCATTTTCCTATACTCATCCAGGTTACCCTCAGCCTTCAGGTACTGCGCGTGTCCAAGATGATGGTCTTTACGGGGAACGCTAACCCCGATCTGGCTCGGCGTGTCGTACGTCAGCTGCATATCCCTCTCGGTGACATCTCTGTCGGTAAGTTCTCCGATGGCGAAATTACAGCCGAGATCAATGAAAACGTCCGCGGTAAGGATGTCTTCATTATTCAGCCGACTTGCGCTCCGACCAACGATAACCTGATGGAACTGGTAGTGATGGCTGATGCCTTCCGCCGCTCCTCGGCTACTCGTATCACTGCTGTTATTCCTTACTTTGGTTATGCCCGTCAGGATCGCCGTCCGCGTTCCGCACGTGTGGCTATCAGCGCGAAAGTCGTTGCTGACATGCTTACCGTAGTCGGCATCGACCGTGTTCTCACGGTTGATCTGCATGCTGACCAAATCCAGGGTTTCTTCGATATTCCGGTAGATAACATCTACGGCTCCCCGGTACTGGTGGATGACATTGAAGATCAGCGCTTCGAAAACCTGATGATCGTGTCCCCGGACATTGGCGGCGTCGTGCGTGCACGGGCTGTTGCCAAATCCCTGGGCGTGGATCTCGGGATCATCGACAAACGCCGTGAGAAAGCCAATCACTCTGAAGTGATGCATATCATCGGTGATGTCGAAGGGCGTACCTGTATTCTGGTCGATGACATGGTCGATACCGCCGGCACTCTGTGCCACGCGGCCAAGGCCTTGAAAGAGCATGGCGCTGCCAAGGTTTTCGCCTACTGCACGCACCCTGTGCTGTCGGGTCGGGCGATCGAAAACATTGAAAATTCCGTGCTGGACGAGCTGGTGGTGACGAACACCATCCCGCTGTCCGCTGCAGCACAAGCCTGTGCGCGTATCCGCCAACTGGATATCGCACCGGTAGTTGCCGAGGCGGTCCGCCGCATCAGCAATGAAGAATCGATCAGCGCGATGTTCCGTTAAGGGCCCTGCCCTTTTCATTACATCCTGTTGACGAAAAGCGCCCCGCCCCGGCATTCCTGTCGGGGCGGGGCTTTTTTGCCCATATCGCCTTTAGCGCTGGTCGCAAACGCTGGGGCGAATGTGGTTATTTTGGAGATACAACATGAACGATTTTACTCTGAATGCTGAAGTGCGTTCCGACCTGGGGAAAGGTGCGAGCCGCCGCCTGCGTCGTCTCGCAAGCCTGGTTCCAGCTGTAGTTTACGGTGGCGAAAAAGCCCCTGAATCCATCAGCATGCTGGCTAAAGAAGTTGCCAAACTGCTCGAAAACGAAGCGGCTTACAGCCACATCATCGAGCTGAACGTTGGCGGCACCAAGCAAAACGTAATCATCAAGGCTCTGCAGCGTCACCCGGCTAAAGGCCACGTGATGCACGCTGACTTCGTACGCGTAGTTGCTGGCCAAAAGCTGACCGCTATCGTTCCAGTGCACTTCATCAACGAAGCTGCTCCGGTGAAGAAAGGCGGCGAGATTTCGCACGTTGTTGCTGAAATCGAAGTGTCCTGCCTGCCGAAAGACCTGCCTGAATTCATCGAAGTTGACCTGGCTAACGCCGAAGTCGGCTCGATCATTCACCTGTCGGACATCAGCGCTCCTAAAGGCGTTGAATTTGTTGCTCTGGCTCACGGTAACGACCTGGCTGTTGCCAACGTTCACGCTCCACGTGTTGCTCCAGAAGCTGCAGAAGGCGCTGCAGAGTAAATTCACTCTGTACGCCGGAGTGACCGGAAACATCGCGGACTAGAGCGTAGCGAGAAAGCGGGCGAGAACGCGGAGTTTACATAATGGTAAATGAGCACTTGTCGTCCACTTTCGCCGCACTCCCTGATGGCGGCGATGTTATCCACCACTTCAAGGAAGGGCCCCTATCGTGACTGCCATCAAACTGATCGTTGGCCTGGGTAATCCAGGCGCCGAATACGAACAGACCCGGCATAACGCAGGGGCCCTTTTTGTTGAGCGCATCGCAGCCGCGCAAGGTGTGAACCTTGTGGCCGATCGCAAATATTTCGGCCTGACCGGGCGCTATTCGCATCAGGGTCAGGATGTTCGTCTGCTGATTCCCACCACCTACATGAACCGCAGCGGCCAGGCCGTGGCGGCACTCGCCGGTTTCTTCCGCATCAAGCCTGAAGAAATCCTGGTGGCGCACGACGAACTCGACTTGCCTCCGGGCGTCGCCAAGCTCAAGCAGGGCGGCGGCCATGGCGGTCACAACGGGTTGCGCGACATCATCGCGCAACTGGGCAATCAGAATACGTTCTACCGCCTGCGGCTTGGCATCGGCCACCCGGGCGTCGCCAGTATGGTTTCAAATTTCGTCCTGGGTCGTGCGCCACGCGCCGAACAGGAAAAACTCGATGCCAGCATCGACTTTGCCCTCGGCGTGCTGCCGGATATCCTCGCCGGGGAATGGAACCGCGCGATGAAAAACCTGCACAGCCAGAAGGCCTGACTCTAATCCGAGGGGAAACACCATGGGATTCAATTGCGGCATCGTCGGCCTGCCTAACGTCGGCAAGTCCACCCTGTTCAACGCCCTGACCAAATCCGGTATCGCGGCCGAGAACTTCCCCTTCTGCACCATCGAGCCGAACAGCGGCATCGTGCCGATGCCCGATCCGCGCCTGGAAGCACTGGCTGCTATCGTCAAACCAAAGCGCATCCTGCCGACCACCATGGAATTCGTCGACATCGCAGGCCTGGTTGCCGGCGCCTCGAAAGGTGAAGGCCTGGGCAACAAGTTCCTCGCCAACATCCGCGAGACCGATGCCATCGCCCACGTGGTCCGCTGCTTCGAAGACGAGAACGTGATTCACGTCTCCAATAGCGTCGACCCGAAACGCGACATCGAAATCATCGACCTGGAACTGATCTTCGCCGACCTCGACAGCTGCGAGAAGCAACTGCAGAAAGTCGCTCGTAACGCCAAGGGCGGTGACAAGGACGCAGTGGTCCAGAAAGGCCTGCTTGAGCAGCTGATCGCTCACTTCACCCTGGGCAAGCCTGCGCGCAGCCTGATGAAGAACATGAGCACCGACGAGAAGCAGGTGATTCGCGGTTTCCACCTGCTGACCACCAAGCCGGTCATGTACATCGCCAACGTCGCTGAAGACGGTTTCGAGAACAACCCGCTGCTGGACGTGGTCAAGGCCATCGCCGAAGAAGAAGGCGCCGTGGTAGTTCCGGTCTGCAACAAGATCGAAGCCGAAATCGCCGAACTGGAAGACGGCGAAGAGAAAGACATGTTCCTCGAAGCCCTGGGCCTTGAAGAGCCTGGCCTGAACCGCGTAATCCGCGCTGGCTACGAAATGCTGCACCTGCAGACCTACTTCACCGCCGGTGTCGAAGAAGTCCGCGCCTGGACCGTCCGCGTCGGTGCGACCGCACCGCAAGCCGCCGGCGTGATCCACACCGACTTCGAAAAAGGCTTCATCCGCGCCGAAGTCATCGCCTACGACGACTTCATCCAGTACAAAGGCGAAGCCGGCACCAAAGAAGCCGGTAAATGGCGCCTGGAAGGCAAGGACTACATCGTTAAAGACGGCGACGTGATGCACTTCCGTTTCAACGTGTAGCGTTGTTGGAATCGAAGAAGCCGCGTTGATTCGCGGCTTTTTTTTGGGCGTTATATCGACCTGCTATGCGCGACTAGAACAGATAGCCCAGGCGCGCGCCAAATCCGCCCCCCAACCCGACGCCGCCGTAGCGGTAGCTGACGTTCTCGCCCTGGGGCGAACGCAGGATGATCGAACCGCCGCTGCCCGCCGCCAGGGCTACGGTCAGACCGCCACCACTGGCGGTCTGATACTACCAGCGACTCTCATTGAGCGGGATCGGGATGTTGTAGTTCATCGTTCAAAGTCCTTTATGTGAATGAACTGCGCCGCGACCGCACTGGCGGATAACCCTTAACAGGCCGGCAAGGGTGAACAGCAGACCAATACAACCCAGTACCCCGGGAGTGGTCCACAGTGCGGCAGGGGTATCGACTACGGCGCTACTGGCCGGCTGCTCGGGCAGGTAATACACCCGGACCGGCTGATCCTGCCGATAGCCAAAAATAAAGCCGCCCTGGGGGTATGAAATCTTTTCACCACTGCTGGTGGTGAAGGCGATCTCGGGATGCGAACCACCGGCATTCAGGTGGCTGACGATGCCATCGGCGGTCTGTGCGTGGGCGAGGAATTCGCGTCGTTCAAGCGTGAGATTGACGGCAATGCCCAACAAGCCGATACCAATCAGGGCAAAGAGCAGCCCCTGAAGCATCTTCCCGAGGCGTGACGGGGTGAGGTTAGCCATGGCTTGTCTCGGTATTCGTCCATGAAAGAAGGCGGTCAGGTTAACAAGAAACCACCTATTTGAATGCCTTGGGGAAGCGCGGTTCACCGCTCCTGAAGAACCTCGATTTAGGTTGACTGACTTCCTCAGGGCGTGAAGCTGCCGGTCGCGATGGTTCTGAATCAGGTTCGCAAGTCACCCGCCCTGATGAATTCGATGAACGCTTTCAAGGCGGGTGGCACATAGTGCCGACTGGAGTAATAAAGAAAGAAAATTCGGCCGTTTCTGCCGTCGAGCATGGGAACAAATGTCCCTGGCGCCGCCTGACACCCTGCTGAACTATTACGGAGTCCCGTTTCTTCCATGCAGGAGGTAGCCAGGTCGACGACTCAACCGTTCGTAATAGGCACTTACAGCAGGAAAGTCTGGATGATCGAGCGGTGTTTCAAACCACCGGTTAACCGACAGGCCTATCGGTATGTCTGCGAGAGAAAACCCGTCTTCACTGACGTAGGCTCCTGTTGATTCGAGTTGTCGATTCAGGATCTCCATGTGCCTTGACCACAGACTGCAAGCGGCTGCCAAGGCTCTGCTGTCCTGATGGTCAGGCGAATGCCTGACCAACGACATGAAGGCATACGTCCACGATTTGTTGAGGTCCGACGCTTGCCAGTCTATCCATTGGTCCACCCGCGCTCTTGCTCTCGGTTGGACCGGGTAAAAATGACCTCCGTTATAGCGAGACGCCAAATACCGAATGATCGAGTTTGACTCCCAGAGCACGAAGTCATCGTCCAGGATCACCGGCACCGTTGCGTTGGGGTTCAGCGAAATGAATTTGGGCGTGCGCGTCGACTTGAAACCAGACCCCCAATCCTCTCGCTCAAAGGGGATTTCGATCTCGGCGCATGCCCAAAGTACCTTTCGTACATTGATCGACGATGCCTTACCCAATATGCGCAACATTTCATGTCCTTATCGTTCAGGGTGGTTGGTCAGGGGGCTTTCGATAACCCGCTCGGATCTTTTTCTAGTGCGCTTGGCGCAATGCACAGGGGCCGCTCTCAAATCCGGATGACGCAGGTTTACCGCGCCGCACCAACCGCAAACAGCCCGGTTCAGCGCCGCCCTTCTACGGCCATGCGCACGGCCAACCCGCGAGGACCGTCCCCGTCCCCATCAGCCAGCGTTGCACGATCTGCCACACGAGCCTGCTGGCGAGAAATGTCACGATGGAGCCAGCTGTGACGGCAATCAGCGCGTTGACGCTCACGCTAATGACGATCTGCGTAAAACCAAGCACGGTGGATTGCGCCAGCATGCTGCCGTGGTCGGCGTGTTGGACTTGACCGCTTGCCAGGCAAGGCAGAGCAGATAGCGCGCGCAGCCGAGTCGTAGCGCGTCATACGCATAGGGAACCGCCAAGACCAAGGCTGCGATAGTAGGGTGGTCAAAGGGGGGAACGTTAGATACAGATTGACTGACAAAACGTCATACAGCGGTCGCAGCACTGGGTATCCGCTCCCTGGGAATACGTTCGACTTCAACGTGAGCAATGGCTTGCCCCAATAGCGCATCCAAACACTCTGACGCAGTCAGCCGCGTGCATTATGGATGAGGGCTTTCGGTCAGGAACCGCCTGTTGTGACAGGCCGGAATCGACCGACTCTGTTGAAAACAGTCGGTCATGGTTTGCGCATCAAAAAAGTACGCGTCCGGGATTGAAATCTTTACTTTTGGCAGAGGCTTCCGGAGTCGGACTTTACGTAGCAGCGTGCAAAAAAGGCGTTTTCACCAGTCAATGATCGGGCAGTTTGGGCAGATCGACTTTTTCGACAGAATCGGCCACCCGGGTCAAAATTTAGTCGGCGCCTACAACCACGCCCAACAACACCCTGTCGCGGCAGCGGGGGGCTTTGGCCTTGTCGCGCTACAGTTCTGCTGCGAAGGTCTTGGCTTTCTTCGGCGTGACACCGTACCGTTGCTTGTAGACCTTGATGAAGTGGGAGGTATTTTCATATCCCACCTCCGCAGCCGCGTCGGTGACGGAATAATTTTTAGCCGTCAACAGCTGATGCGCGATGTCGACTTTTTTTTCGATGATCCAGCGGTTCGGGGTGGTGTTGTAGCTGCGCCTGAAGTCGCGGATAAAGGTCGACACGCTGCGTCCCGTCAGCAGGGCATAATCTTCAATCTTCAGCTTGTGCGAATAGTACTGCTCCATGAAGTCGGTGATGAGGCGGCGTTTGCGGCTGCCGCCGCAGGACAGCTCGCGCAGGAAACGGAAGGACTTGTCCTGGATGGCGATCAGGTGCAGTAGTTCGAGCAGTTTCAATTCCAGCAGCGCGTCGGAGCCCTCCGCGCCCTTGTAGACATAATTCAGCGAATCGATATAGCGCTGAATCTGTTCATTGGCGTGCAGGGTATAAGTGCCGTGCACGTTTTTCTGCTGGCCGTCCGTATGCGAATTACCTGTGCCGGCCGCGCGCGACAGGTATTTGGCGATCAGCTTGTCGTCGAAAAACAGCAGCACCGCCTCGAAGATATCGCTGCCAGTGACGTAGTCCGATACCGTGTAAACGCCTTTGGAGAGGAAAATCAAATGATTCTCGTCGACGACATTGGCCATGGCGTCATAGTCGCGAATAATCTGCTTGCCCTGCTTGATGTAGACGATCAACGGCGTGGCGATATAGATCGCCTTGTTTTCCAGGTTCGTTTCAAGCGTTTTATGGAGGATGGCCGAGCTACCGTCAGCGAGGATAGGCTTTACGTTACGCATCGAATAAAGCGCCGCCGGTACTACTTCGAGTGTCATTGCTATGGCTTCTCAACAAATTGGCCGCCCCATTTGGACAGGACGGTATCCGGCAGCGCGACATGCTGCAGCCCAAGCGTGTAGGGCGTTCGGGACGGAAGAGGATATCCAGGAAAATAGCAGAAAATACATAACAGCAAATAGCGCGTGTATGCCCGAGATGGCGCCGGAGGCGCAGCCGGACTCGCCGCACGCACCCTGCTGCTGACGTTACGGCATCAAACTTCGCTGAAGTAGCCGCTGACCGGCGCACTGCTCAAATGCTCGACGATGACGCTCCACTGACCGCTCGAGATCATCTGGTCGACGTGGGTGCCGTGCATTTCACGCGAATCCCAGGCTTCCACTAGCGTGAACGCGAGTGGATCCTCCAAGTGGTTGAGGATCTTGACCGTTTGGCAACCGTCCACCTTCGGCAGATTGATCTTCACGTCGTTCATGATGTCCTTGAACGATTGCAGCTTTTCTTCTTTTACATTAAAGCTGATGACGAGATTGACGGACATATTACTTCTCCAGTTGGATTTGACTACAAAAAACATCGTCGATTGCAGGAACCGTAGATTGGCGAGGCGGCCAAACAAAATGCGCAGAATACGAAAAGAATGTTCAGGCTTTCATTTGCTGTTCCGTTCCCGTACTTAACATGGCCAAACCGACCAGCGAAACCACTAAGTTCTTGATCCATTGCTTGACCTGGACTGCATCAATAAAATTTTTTCCTTTCACATGACGCACAGCGCTAGCCCAAAACCCTCTTTCGTTAGAGATCATTATGTAAATTCATTTTTGGTGTAGATTCGCTATGGCGCAAAGAATTCGCTATGGAAGCAACTACTATATATATAGTTAAAAAATGAAAATGATTAAAAATGATTAAAAATGCACGATTCCAGTCACTCTTGCGTTTTTCTTGCGCGACGGTCGATGGCATGCGCCGCCTGCGGGAACGGGTCCGTGATTCACTCTCTGGATGACTTATCTACAGGAAGCGAGACAAACCGCGCATCAAGATCTGAAAAAAGAGTAGCCAACATTAAAGTGTATACGGGGGTGACTATATTTCTGATTCCAGCGCAAACATCCCTTCAGCCACGGCCCCTGCAGCCTCGACTTCCGGTTTAACGTCTAAAGAGGAACCATGGTTTTCCACGGACCTCGATAGACACAAAATCCCCGTAATCACTCGCTGATACGGGGATTTTGCTTTTTGGGATCCTGGTAGCGCGCAACCCTCTTACATGTGCTCTGCTAGATTGAAAACGGCTCATCCGTGATCTGGAGAACCGTCATGCTGGAGAAACTTGAACGCTATCCACTCATGTTCGGCCCTACGCCGATCGAGAAACTGAATCGCCTATCGGCGTGTCTCGGGGGCAATATCGAGCTCTATGCCAAACGAGAGGATTGCAACTCCGGGCTTGCGTTTGGCGGTAACAAGATCCGAAAGCTGGAATACATCATTCCCGATGCCAGTGCCTCGCAGGCGGATACGCTGGTGTCCATCGGTGGCGTCCAGTCAAACCACACGCGCCAGGTCGCGGCTGTCGCTGCCAAACTCGGCATGAAGTGCAGTCTCGTTCAAGAAAGCTGGGTTCCATTCCCGGATGCGGTCTACGACCGGGTTGGGAATATCCTGATGAGCCGCGTGCTGGGAGCGGAAATTGACGAAACGGCTGAATATTTTGAGGATCCTGAAACAGGTATAAACCTCATTCAGGACGCGACATCTTTTTTCGTGGATAAAACCAGCACAACAAAGGCTACGGCGGCTCCTTTATCAGGAACCGCCACCGCGATGTTCACACTCGGTACTTACTCCGATTGAAGAACATCGAAGACCCCGCCCCCACTACCGCGATTGCAAAGATCCCGACATCAATGCTGCCAATGTAGGGTGGCAGCACAAACATCACGCCAAAGCCCAGACCGACCAGAGCAATACCGAGCCATTTCCTGAGTACGTAGCTCCTTACGCAAGTGTACAACAGCACCATCCCCACACAGGCCAACGCATACTGACTGTAGAGATTCATGGGCCTATGTTCCTTGGGACTTGATGATCATGGAAGACACCGAGCGCTGCGGTCCGATGCCGCCGCTGACTTGAGCGTCCAGACTGACGATGATATCGCCAGCGTGATAGGTCGGTAGCTTGCTCTTCACCAACTCTCGGCCAAAATAGCCGGCCGCTGGCCCGACAGCGATGCCAATAACCGGTACTTTAGAGCCAGCCGCCATAAAGATCCCGGCGGTAACGTTGGCAATACTCATGCGCTGGTCGTTGAGCAGGTCACCCTGCTTGCGGGTCAGCGGGCTGGAGATACCTACCATCATTACGCAGGGCAGGTCCTTGGCGAGCATCTTGTCATACAGCTCGACCAGCAAACTGCTGACCTCAAAATGGGCCGATTTCGCCTCCCCGAAATGGAGCGTCCTGAGGCCACTCCGGTCACTGGGGGTGATGCTGAAACGGGTGACGCTGAAGACAATGCCGTGATTGGCGATAAATTGATTCCTGTCAAACTCCACTGCTCGCGTCCTTATCGAGTCCAGAAAGGCGCAAAGTGTCCACCAGGATAGTGATTTGCGCAAATTGCAATCACGGCTGCAGGTGCCCGCAGGCGCTCCGGGTCAGACTTTTTTGGTCCGTGGCAGAAAGATCGCCAACACCCCAAACAGCGGCAAGAACGAACACAGGAAGTACACATACTCGATGCCGCGAATATCCGCCAAATGCCCAAGCAACGCCGCGCCAATTCCGCCAAAACCGAACATCAGGCCGAAGAACACCCCGGCAATCATCCCGACATTTCCCGGCACCAGTTCTTGCGCATACACCACGATGGCGGAGAACGCCGAGGCCAGAATGAAACCGATCACCACGCTCAACACACTGGTCCAGAACAGGTCCACATGGGGCAGCAGCAGCGTGAACGGCGCCACACCGAGGATCGAGAACCAGATCACCGCCTTGCGCCCGATCCTGTCGCCGATAGGCCCGCCGAAGAAGGTCCCTGCCGCTACCGCGCCGAGAAACAGAAACAGATGCAGCTGCGAGCTGGCCACTGACAGGTCGAACTTCTCGATCAGGTAGAACGTGAAGTAACTGGTGAGACTGGCCATGTAGAAATACTTGGAGAACACCAGCAACCCCAGTACCACCAGCGCACTGATCACCCGGCCCTTTGATAAGCCGTGCGTCGCTGCCTGACCTTGTTTGAGTTTGAACAGGTTCAAGTGATTGGCGTACCAGCGGCTGATCCGGTACAGCACGAACAACGCAAACAGTGCGAACAAGCCGAACCAGGCCACATTGCCCTGACCATAGGGAATGATGATCGCCGCCGCCAACAACGGCCCGAAGGCCGAGCCCGCATTACCGCCGACCTGAAACGTCGATTGCGCCAGGCCGAAGCGCCCGCCCGAGGCCAATCGCGCCACACGAGAAGCTTCCGGGTGAAAGGTCGACGAGCCGATGCCGATCAACCCCGCCGCCAGCAGGATCATCGGGAAGCTGCCGACCACCGACATCATCAGAATACCGATCAATGTGCAGATGGTGCCGGCCGGCAACAGCCAGGGCTTGGGATGGCGATCCGTGTGGTAACCGACCCACGGCTGCAACAGCGAGGCTGTCAGTTGAAAGGTCAGGGTAATCAGGCCGACTTGGGTGAAGGTCAGGCCATAGTTGGCCTTGAGCATCGGATAGATCGACGGCAGCACCGCCTGAATCAGGTCGTTGATCAAATGCGCCAGCGCCACCGCGCCGATGATGCGCATGACCAGCGGACTGCTTTGCGAAGTGGCGGGCGTCGATGTCGCGGCGGACTGAGCGTTGCTGATGGCCATGAGAGTTTCCGTACTGCGGATGGGTGCGCACAGGCAGGTCGGTCAATGTGCCATTTTTCGGTGCAGTCGCGCCATCCCCTTAGCCTGCTAACGACTTCAAAAAAGGTGATAGCGCAAAGCCATGGTCTGAATCTTGCCTTACTTATCTGCTTCAACGCGGCCCCTTACAAAGGGGACCGAGAATGGGAAGTTTCGCTACAGAGTCGGCCTACAGAGCGGACCAAGGTGAACTTTCGAGGCCTTTTAGAAGGACATCAGTCGCGGTCGCCATGGCCTCGACGCACGCCAATGGTGCGTGGTGTCCAGAGGAGTCATGGGGCATGCAGGCTTTTTTATCACCGGGGATCGGGCTGCTGGGGCGTTTCGGCTTCGCGCGCAAATTTCAGCTGCTGTTTCTGCTGTTTATCCTGCCGCTGGCAGGCAGCTTGTGGATGATCGGCCAGGACTATCGGGGCAAGTTGAACCTGATCGCCGGGGAACGTGCCGGGGTCCGGCAATTGATTGCCCTGGATGCGCTCGACAACCTGCTCGCCGCCCAGCGTGACCGCGCCGCTCGCTGGCGCGCCACCGAAACCAATCGCCAGCCGACACCTGCAACTATCGCGGCGATGGCAGCGTTCGACACGGTTCAGCCGGCCGTGGCCCAAGCAATCACAGACTTGGGCAATGCCCTGAAAGCCGAAGGCGCCGAGGGCGAGACCCTCACCCGCTATCAAGCCCTGCAAAGCGCCCTCACCGGCCTGGATTCGAAAAGCCTGAGCAGCGTTGGATGGTGGCCGGACGGCTATGATCGCTTCACCAATGCCTTGAGCGCCCTGCAAGCCTTGCGCGAACAAATCGCCATGGACAATCGCCTGACCCTCGCGCCATGGCTGGAAACGTATCTGTTGACGCAGATCTCCACTCAACACGCACCGGACCTGATCGAGCGGGTCGGGCGCCTCGCCGCGGTTGGTCAGGCGTCGGTGGTATCCGGGCAGTTCACCCTGCAAAGTCGACTGCAATTGCGCGACTTGCGCAGCCGCATCGGCGACGCTCGGGAACAGCTGGTGAAAACTGGCAGCCTGCTGGAAGCGCGTCTGCCCAGCGCCTTGCAAACCTGGGCCGGGCAATACCACGACAGCCTCAAGCAGCTGGATGCCGGTTTGAAAGTGCTGGACGACGGCGTCTTCGGTGGCAGCATCAACCTCAAGCCCGAAGACTTCGAACGCAGTCTCGACGCCCTCCTCGGTAACCTTGCCTCGCTGCGCCAGCAATCGCTGGTTTCTCTGGATCAACGGCTGGATTATTACCACAGTTCGGCCATCCGCCAGTTCATCCTGGTGGCGACGATTTTTGGCTGCCTGCTATTAGCCGCGCTGTACCTGTTCATCTGTTTACAGGCCTCGATCCGTCGCAGCGCCAGCGGCATCACACTGCTGGCCGAAGCTCTGCGCGACGGCAACCTGAGCCTGCAAGTACCGGTTCAGGGGCGCGACGAACTGGCGGCGATCAGCACCTCGCTTAACGTCGCCGTGGTGCAACTGCGCAACAGTTTGCTGGGAGTCGATCACGAAACCCTGCAGTTGAGCAACGCGGTGCGCACGCTCAACGATCACTCCAGCGGTGCTCTTGGCGAGGTCGAAGCCCAGCAGTTGCAGATCAGCCAGATCGCCGCAGCGGCCACGCAACTGGCCGCGACCTCCCAAGGGGTCGCCCAGAGCTGCGAACAGGCTTCCGGCAGCGCTCAGCACACCCAGCGCATCGCCGCCGACAGCAGCCGCGACAGCCAACGCACAACGGCGAGTATTCAGCAGCTCAATCAGCGGTTGAACGACACGGCGGCGGCACTGGGTCGGGTCAGCGAGCAAGGGCAGCAGATTCAATTGGTGGTCGACACCATTCGCGGCGTGGCCGAGCAGACCAACCTGCTGGCCCTCAACGCCGCCATCGAGGCCGCCCGGGCCGGCGAGCAAGGTCGCGGCTTTGCGGTGGTGGCCGACGAAGTGCGCAGTCTGTCGCAACGCACCCAGTCTTCCACCGCGCAGATCGCCGGCACCGTCGACAGCCTGCGCAACACCGTAAACGAAGCGGTAAGCCTGATGGAGGCCGCCTGCGGTCAGGCCCAATCGGATGCGCAAGCCGTCACCGGTCTCGGCGAACGCCTGGGGGAAATCGCCAGCGCGGTGCAAAGCGTCACCGACACCCTGGCGCAAATCGCCACCGCCGTCGAAGAGCAGGCAAGCACCGCCGACGAAGTCAGCGGTAACATCCAGCAAGTCGATCAGGCGGCGGTACGCTTGCTTGAAGGCGCGCGGGCAGTGAACCTCGCAGCGGACACCTTGAGCCAGGGCAGCAAGGCCTTGAGCGCGAACACCGGGAGATTTCAGCTCGGTTGATGCCCTCCGCTGGCCCGATTTTTCGGGTCAGCGGGATAAGCGGTTGAAAGTGTGGAGAAATATTTTAGATTTACGCTTGACGCATCGTCGTTCCAGGTGAATAATGCGCGCCACTTGGCTACATAGCTCAGTTGGTTAGAGCATAGCATTCATAATGCTGGGGTCCGGGGTTCAAGTCCCTGTGTAGCCACCAAGTACTAAAAACGGCTTACCGAAAGGTAGGCCGTTTTTTTATGCCTCGAGAAAAGTGGCGGGCGCCCCCTGATTTGCGTAGCACTCCTTCGACCGATAAAGTCCCTGGACCTTTTATCCCATGGACGGAGTGCCTCGCGTGTTCTCAGCCTTCCACTTGAACCGCTATCGCCTGTCAGCCTTTTCGCTGATCGCCACCGCTTTAACCCTCGCCGCGTGTAACGCCCCGCCCTCTTCGCCTTCGGTCTCGACCTTGCCGGCCGCGCCGGAAATCACCTCCGGTTATCGCACCGACCTGCAGACGCAGCACGCCTCCAGACACATGGCCGCAGCCGCCAACCCGCTAGCGGCCGAAGCCGGGCGGCAGATGCTGCGCGAGGGTGGCTCGGCGATTGATGCAGCCATTGCCATGCAAGCGGTGTTGACGCTGGTCGAGCCGCAATCGTCGGGTATCGGCGGTGGCGCGTTGATTGTGCTGTGGGATGGCAAGGCCGTGCGCACCTACGACGGTCGCGAAACCGCACCGGCTGGCGCCACCGAGAAACTGTTCCTGCAAGCCGACGGCAAACCGATGCCTTTCACTCAGGCGCAGATCGGTGGGCGCTCGGTGGGTACGCCGGGCGTGTTGCGGGCGTTGGAGCTGGCCCACCACAAGCACGGTCGCCTCCCATGGGCGAGGCTGTTCGAGCCCGCGATCAAACTCGCGGAACAAGGCTTCGCGATCTCGCCACGACTGCATCAGTTGATCGCGGCCGACGCGTTTATCCAGCGCTCACCAGATATGGCTGCCTACTTTCTGACTGCCGATGGCCAGCCGAAAGCCATCGGTACGCAGCTGAAAAACCCGGCACTTGCCACAGCGTTCAAGCGCATCGCCAAGGAAGGTCCCGATGCGCTGTACACAGGCACGATCGCAACAGAAATCGTCGCCAAGGTTCAGGGTCATACCAACCCCGGCAGCCTGTCGCTGAACGATCTCCAGAGCTACAAGGCCAAGGAACGCGCGCCGCTGTGCACCGACTACAAACGCTGGCAAGTGTGCGGCATGCCGCCACCGTCGTCGGGCGGGATCGCCGTGGCGCAAATCCTCGGCACCTTGCAGGCCCTGGAAACCCGCGACCCACGCTTTGCCCTGGCACCACTCAAACCGGTCAAGACCAGCAAACCCGCGGGCATCGAGCCAGCCCCTGAAGCCGTGCACCTGATCGCCGAAGCCGAGCGCCTGGCTTATGCCGATCGCGCACAGTACGTCGCTGACACCGACTTCGTCCCCGTACCGCTCAAAGGGTTGGTCGACCCGACTTATCTGGCGACCCGCTCAGCCTTGATTGGCGACCACAGCATGGGCCAGGCCAAACCCGGCACCCCGCCGGGCATTCAGGTCGCCTACGCACCGGACCGCTCGCCGCTGCGCATCTCCACCTCGCAAGTGGTGGCGGTCGATGACGAGGGCGGTGCTGTCTCCATGACCACCACCGTGGAAGCGGCATTCGGCTCGCATTTGATGGTCCAGGGGTTTCTGCTCAACAACCAGATGACCGACTTCTCGTTCATCCCTGAAGAGCACGGGCAAAAAGTCGCCAACCGCGTCGAGCCCGGCAAACGCCCGCGCTCGTCCATGGCGCCAACGCTGATCTTCGACCGTAAGAGCGGCGAGTTCCTGGCCACCGTCGGCTCCCCTGGCGGCTCACAGATCATCGAGTACGTGGCCAAATCCGCCATTGGTCTGCTCGACTGGAACCTCGACCCGCAAGCCGCCATCAACCTGCCCAACTTCGGCAGCCGCAACGGCCCGACCGAACTGGAACAGGGTCAGTTCAGCCCGGCACTGATTCAGGCGCTGAAGGACAAAGGGCACAGCGTGAGCGAGATCGACATGACCAGCGGGACTCAGGCGATTGTTCGGGTCAAGGATGCGCAGGGGAAAGCCGCGTTGGCCGGCGGGGCCGATCCACGGCGTGAGGGGGAAGCGTTGGGGGATTGAGCCGTACGCAGGAATGAGGAAAGGCTTACCGGGCGGGGTAGGCCTTTTTGAGGACTACCCGCGCCGGATAGATAGCATCAAGTCGATAGTTGGTTGGCAAACTGCCCGACTGCGTTCACCACTTTCTGCGCACCGTCCTGGATCTCGACGATCACCGTGCCCGCCTCCGCCGCCAGCGCCAGACCTTGTTCAGCCTGGAGCTTGCCGTCGGTCATCAGCGCCACGGCGTTGCGCGCCATGTCCTGGTTCTGACGCACGACGCCGACAATTTCATCGGTCGCCTGGCTGGTGCGCGAAGCCAATTGCCGAACCTCGTCCGCCACCACGGCAAATCCGCGCCCCTGTTCACCGGCGCGAGCCGCTTCGATGGCCGCGTTGAGCGCCAGCAGGTTGGTCTGCTCGGCGATGCCACTGATGGTTTTGACGATGGTGCCGATCACCAGCGATTGCTCGTTCAGTGCTTCGATGCCTTCCCCTGCGGTTTGCATGTGTTTGGCCAGGTCACGCATCACGTCTACAGCTTGAGTCACCACGGCAGTTCCGCGTTGTGCACTCTGGTCGGTTTGCTGAGAAGTGCTGTAGGCAATGTTGGCCGCCTCGGCGACAGCCTGCTCCTGATTGACCTGATCGGTAATCACCGTGGCGAACTTCACCACTTTGTAGAGCTTGTTATTGGCGTCGACCACTGGGTTGTAGGAAGCCTCCAACCAGACCACGCGACCGTGGCTATCGACACGCTTGAAACGATCAGCGACGAACTCGCCAGCGTTCAGGCGACGCCAGAAGTTCTGATACTCCGCGCTGTTGTATTCTTCGGGCTCACAGAAGATACGGTGATGTTTACCCTGGATCTGCGCCAGGCTGTAACCCATGCCGTTGAGGAAACGCTCGTTGGCCTTCAACACGTTGCCATTGAGGTCGAACTCGATCACTGCCGTCGAGCGCACCAGCGCGCCAATCAGGTTTTCATGCTCACGGGATGCCTCGATGGTACGTGTCAGGTCGCTGGAGTAAATCGAGAAATTCTTGATCCGGCCGTCCGAGGACCGCACCGGCTGCATGATCGAACGCAACCAGGCTTCGGCACCGTTGCCGCGTAGCAAACGGACCGCGCCGGCAAAGTGCTCGCCACGGGTCAGCGCGGCCTTGAAGCGGTGGTGGAATTCATCTGATTTCACGTGGGCTGGGACCAGATCTTCGATATGCCGGCCGATCAGGTCGTTGCTTTTGTAAAGCATCTCGCTCATGAAGTTCTGGTTGATCGATTGAATCCTGCCATCGGTTTCAAGGGTCAGGACCAGCATCTCGCTTTCCAGACTCTCCTTGACTTGCAGAAGGCTGGAGAGTTCTTCGCGAAGAGCCGACAGCTCCTGCTTCAAGCGTTTATTGAACATGGGAAAGCACCGATGGACAGAGATAAAAAGCGGCTTATCTCCTAACCATCGGCTTTGCGGGTACTTTCTGAAGAGGGTTTCAGGGTTGTCCTATAAAAATAGTCGCGACACAAACAGCCTCATGCCGCGCCAGCCACCGCACAGCGTCCGACTCGAGGCATTCTCGCGCCGAAATACACCGCGCTGCTGATGCCCACGGCCCCCATCACCGCGCAGAAGATCACGCAAATCCAAGGACTCCACGGCATCAGACCGATCAACAGCAGCGGTGTCACACTCGCCCAGGCGGCGTAGGCAATGTTGTAAGTGAAGGAAATCCCCGAGACGCGAACCCGCGCCGGAAACAGGCCGACCATCACTGACGGCACCGCGCCGACCACCCCGCAACCGAGCCCGGCCACCGCATAAGCCAGACCGATCCACTGGCCTTCAATAATCAGACAGGTGTAGAGCACGCCAATGCCCAAGGGCAGCAGCAGGCTATACAGCATCACCGTGCGCCAGGCACCGATGCGATCGACGAGCAGCCCGGCGAGCACGCAACCGATATTCAGAAAGACGATGCCCAAGGCACTCAGGGCGAAGGTATGGCTGGCGGTCATGCCGAAGGTTTTCTGCATCATGGTTGGGGTAATGACCACAAACACCACCACGGCCGACGTCAGCACACAGGTGAGGATCATCGCCGGCAGCATCGCCAGGCGGTGCTCACGCAGGACCGTACGCAGCGGAAGTTCGACAGCGGCCTCGCGCTGGGCCTGCATCGCCATGAACACCGGAGTTTCGCTGAGCCAGCGGCGTAGCCAGACACCGATCACGCCAAACACACCGCCCAGCAGAAACGGGTAACGCCAGGCGTAATCGAGGATTTCTGCCGGGGTGAACGCCTGTGCCAGAAAAGTCGCCGTCAAGGCGCCGATCAGGTAACCGAAAGTCAGCCCCGCCTGCAGGAAGCCGAGAGCATAGCCGCGATGCCCGACCGGCGCGTGCTCGGCGACGAACACCCAAGCGCTCGGCACTTCACCGCCCACCGCCGCGCCTTGCAGAACCCTCAGGGCCAACAGCAACAGCGGTGCGAAATAGCCGATCTGGGCGTAGGTCGGCATGATCCCGATCAAAAGGCACGGCAACGCCATCATCAGGATGCTCAAGCTGAACACCTTCTTGCGCCCCAGGCGATCGGCGAAATGCGCCATCAGGATCCCGCCCAACGGGCGTGCCAGGTAGCCGGTGACGAAGATTCCGAAGCTTTGTAGCAGTCGTAGCCACTCGGGCATATCCGGAGGAAAGAACAGTTGGCTGAGGGTCAGCGCGAAAAACACGAAAATGATGAAGTCGTAGATTTCCAGCGCACCGCCCAAGGCTGCAAGCCCCAGGGTCTTGTAGTCCGAGCGAGTGAAGGGCGCCGGGCGTGCATCGATGTTGGCTGTCATGGAAAAGAACTCTGGCAGGCAAAAACCAAGGCGCCCATGGTCTATGCAAATGCGCTTGTGGACAACCCGTTAGACCATAGTCCCAAACGCCCCAAACAGCGTCCCCGCAACGGACCGATTGATTTACTGTTGGCACCGACCGGATGGGCCATTGCGCCCTGAACCCCACAATAAACATAAAAACGGCCATAACACCTGATCTTCAATCCACCACAAACCCAGTGTATGAGCGGGCTGACTCCCACACTGGCAACTCATTGCTTTCAGAGCCGTCACCCCGCTGTCACACCTCGCTGCTAGCGTCCCGCCGAAACATATTGAAACAACTTAGCAAGACGGAACTCGCCATGAACGATGAAGAAAACCGCAACGACGCCTCCTCCTCGCAAACTGATACGCCCACCGACACCAGTCGCCGCCGCTTCCTGGGTGGCGTGGCGGTACTCGGTGTCGGCGCAACCCTCAGCGCTTGTGGCAGTCATGGCGATGAGTCGGGTAAACCGGTCGAACGCCTGCTTTCACCTGTCGAATTGGACAAAGCCCTACGCGACCAGGTGAAAACCGTGGTGGTGATCTACGCCGAGAACCGTAGTTTCAATAACCTTTTCGGCGACTTCCCTGGCGTCGAGAAACCGCTCTCGGGCCTCAAACCTGTCGAATATCAGCAGCGCGATCGCGATGGCAGCCTGTTGCAGACCCTGCCGCCAGTCTGGGGCGGCGTGCTGCAGATCGGCCCGCAAACCCTCGATGGCGTGACTTACCCCAGCGCAACCCAGTTCCAGGAAAACCTGCCTAACGCGCCCTTTGCCCTCAAAGGTCCGAATGCAGAAGACTTGCCGTTCGGCCTGGTGACGCGTGACCTGTGGCATGCGTTCTATCAGAACCAGATGCAGATCAACGGTGGCAAAAATGACGGCTTTGTCGCCTGGGCCGACTCCGGTGGCCTGCCCATGGGGTATTACGCCCAGAGTCGATATTCCCTGCGGTTGTGGGACGTTGCCCAAGAATTTGTGCTCTGCGATAACTTTTTCCAGGGGGCTTTCGGCGGCTCGTTTCTCAACCATCAATACCTGATCAGCGCCACCGCGCCGTTCTATCCGGACGCCGTCAACTCAGTAGCCAAGACACAGATCGCCACGCTGCAAAGCGATGACCCGGCCGACCCACGCCTCAAGCCTCTGGAACAATCCCCGGCCAGTGCCATGACCGGCCCACCCCAATTTGGCCCCAGCGCGCTGACGCCGGATGGCTATGGGGTCAACACGCTCGCTCCGCCGTACTGGCCGACCTGGATTCGCGACCCCGAGCGTCCGGCGTACGCCAAACCAGACCTGCCGAACGTCATGGTCCCCCAGACCCACGAGCACATAGGCGACAAGCTCTCGAAGAAAAACATCGACTGGGCCTGGTATGCCGGAGGTTGGCAGGCGACGCTGGATCAGTACAAGGACTCTGGCGGCATTCCGAAAATCCCGAACTTCCAGTACCACCACCAACCGTTCAACTACTTCAAGCAGCAGGGACCGGAAAACCCGCTGGAGCGCGGTAAACGTCTACGGGATGCGGGGTTGGGCGATGAGTCGCATGCCAACAAGTTCTTTGCCGATGCCGAGGCGGGCAAGCTGCCGGCAGTGAGCTTCTATAAACCCCAGGGCAACCTGAACATGCACGCCGGTTACGCCGATGTAGCGTCCGGTGACCGGCACATCGTCCGCGCCCTGAAAGTACTGCGGGAAAGCCCGCAATGGAAAAACATGGTGGTCGTGGTCACGGTCGATGAGAACGGCGGTTGGTGGGATCATGTCGCACCGCCCAAGGGAGACCGCTGGGGGCCGGGCTCGCGGGTACCGACGCTGGTGGTTTCGCCGTTTGCACGCAAGGGCATGGTGGATCACACGGTCTATGACACTGGCTCGATTCTGCGGTTGATCACCCGGGTGTTTCAGCTTGAAAAGCTCGATGGCCTCAAGCAGCGGGACGATGCAATGATTGCCCGTGGCCAGAAACCCATGGGCGATTTGAGCAATACACTGCACTTTGCCTGATGAAGGAGGGGCTCTGACTGGCGATCTTTTCACTTGTGTACTAGACCGTTCGACACAACTAGTTCCAGTATGTACCCACCCCTCCTCCGAGGGCTCACGCTGAAAAGGATCTGAGCATGTTCAAACTCGCAGGATTCACCCTCGCCGCACTCACCCTGAGTGCTGCCGCTCACGCCGATGTCGATCTGAATCTGGGCAGTACCGAGCGCGTCACCCGGCTGTTCGCCTACCCCAACAACTGCAACGTCATCTGCTTCCGCAACTGGACACTGGAGCAGACCGTCGAGCATTACCTGACCCAAAGCGTACAGCGCGATGGCTACAAAACCGCAAAAGTGCTGGTAAAAACCGAAAACAAGCAGCTCCACGCTCATATCAGCGGTGTGCCCAAAGGCTATGACAAGCCACTGACCGCACTGCTCAATGCTGGGGATTTGGCCTACAACGGTGCCAACAAGCTGAGTGCCGATGGCAAATGGACCTATAACTGGTATCTGTTCCTGCCGCTGGGCATGGCGCTGGAAAACCGCAAAAGCGTCGAACTGCTGCACTTCCCGCCGGATTACTCGCTCACTCAGGCCCAGGATTACCTGGAGTCCAAGACCACCGACCGCTGGGCCGCGCTGCTGACCGCCAACAACATTCCCGCCGACCAGACGCCGGCCTATCAGACCATCATCGACATCGCTCCGATTGCCGCGCCGTCCACCGCAGGCAAGGATCTGGAAGGTGTCTACAACTACTTCACGGACTACCAGACCACCATGGTCAAGGAAGTCAGCCAGAATGCCAGCGGCGCTGCATTACCAATGGTTGCCTTTGGTTCACCGGTGCGTAACTGGATCAAGCAACAATACGGACAGACCGTGGACGTGCTGGGCCTGGCAACCATCATCCCGAGCAAAGGGGTTGCGGTACCCGTATTGGGCTCCAACCACCCGAGCTACATCTGGTACGCCGCCGACCCCGAAGCCTATAGCGGCGACGATGCCCAAGCCAAGGCCGACGCCGCAGGGCTGAAAGTCATGGGGCAGGATTTGAGTGCCGCGTGCTGGCAGGCCGGGATGGGCAGTAAACCGGGAACTGACCCTACCGCTCAGCTGAAAAGCTGCACTCAAACCTGGCAAGTGACCCAGAAAGAAAAAACCTGCGAACTGTTCTACACATCGATCCGCAATCTGACACCTGAGCAGGCGGTAGCCAAGTGCGCGACAGCGCCAGTCAAATCCGAGCTGAAACAGCTGCAGAGCCCGGCGCTTGTGACTTCCGCATCTACCCCGCACTTGTAAAACGATAAAAGTCTTTCCCGCGTGAGCCATGGCTGACGCGGGAGAGAGCTTTTTTCGCCTGTCATATCTGACAGTAGACCCTTGATCCGCTTTGGTAGAGTCTTGAGCCATAAGCCGTGCTGCAGAGCTGACAGGATCGTTAGCCTCCGGTAGTCGCAGCCTGAAGCAGACAAGGATCGTTATGAAAACCAAACTCCGGAACTCGGCCAGTGCACTGCCAACAAGCTGCATTTATCCCGATTTATCGCCCCGCCAAGGGTATCCCGCGAGAACCCAATTCAAAGTCGTAACCGCAAAAGACGGCGGAACGAACATCGTGGCTCTGCGCGATTTCCCGCGTATCACCCGTATTTGCCGGATCTCCGGGCAACTGCTGCATGATCGTGGTCCGCAGACCTTGCAACTGCTGCCGGGTATTCATCTGTACGATCCGTTTTTTTCCGGGCTGCTACCCCACTCTTGTGACCCGAATGTCTTTGTCGACATGAGCGAACTATGGATATGGGCGCTGCAGGACATCGCCCTGGGCGATTATCTGAAGATGGATTACGCCACCACTGAAAACCAGCTGTGGCATCAGTTCGCCTGCCGCTGCGGTGCCGACAACTGCCGCAACTGGATCACCGGTTACGATGAGCAGCTGAACGCCCACGGGCAGCTGTTTTTTCAGCACTGGCATCGACGCGGCCTCTGTTGAACAGAGGCCCGAGCGGTATTACAAGGCCTCGACCGGGCGCAAACGGTACTGCGGCGGCAACTGCTCGAAACCGCTGATGGTGGCGTTCAGGCTCTTCCAGCGACCGTCCTTGATGCCATAGATGCAGCCGTGGATCGACAGGCTCTGCCCGCGGTGCCAGGCATTTTGCACAATGCTGGTGTGACCGACGTTCGCCACCTGCTGGATCACATTGAGCTCACAGAGGCGGTCGACCCGCTCTTCTTCGGTGGGCAACTTGGCCAGTTCGTCGCGTTTTTCATAATAGAGATCGCGAATCGAGCGCAGCCAACCGTCGATCAGGCCCAACTGACGATCCTGCATCGAGGCGCGTACACCGCCGCAGCCATAGTGGCCGGTGACCAGGATGTGTTTGACCTTGAGTACATCCACTGCGTACTGAATTACCGACAGGCAGTTGAGGTCGGTGTGCAGCACCACGTTGGCCACGTTGCGGTGCACGAACAGATCGCCCGGCAGCATGCCGACGATCTCGTTGGCTGGCACGCGGGCATCGGAACAGCCGATCCAGAGGTATTCCGGGGTTTGCTGGCGGGCCAGCTTGGCGAAGAAATCAGGATCTTCGCGGGTGATCGCATCGGCCCAGCGCTCGTTGTTATCAATCAGATCTTGTAAGTCGTTCATGCAATGAAGCCTCGAGAATGATGCGCTGCTTTGACAGACAACCGCCCGTCGGGGTCACGCGCGAGATGCAGATCCCCCTGACGCCCTGAGGTATAAACGATTAGTCGGCGCTCCATGCCCGCGGGAATTCCCGGCAGCCCAGTGGGTCAATTGTAGTAGGGCCTACAGTATGAGGAATAGCCATGACTGATTCACGACGTCCGTTTGATAAGGAGCAACCCGAGCCCATCGACGACGACGAAGACCGCATGGGCTCGGTGCATGAGCTGGATTTCGACGAGGAAGAACCCGGCACCAGAATCGGCGACCTGACACCTGAACACGAGCATGCACAGCAGATGCCCGACGCGCGCGTCCGTAAACCCCACATGACTGGGGGCTCGACCAATGACAATGACGCCACCGACGATGACTTGACCCCGGAAACCCTGATTCGTGAAGACGGCGCACGGGATGCCCACGAAGCGGGTGAAGGTGACCAGGCGGATTGGGAGTTGCGCATTGTCGACGAGGACGACATCGGCGGGGGCGATGGGCTGGATGAAGCCGAACTGGCCCGGCAGGATCCATTGGACGGCAAGCCTTGATCGTTGACGTCCGTGAAGACGCCTTCGCGGGCGAGCCTTGCCCGCAAAGCCTTTAGAAACGATCAATCAACCAAGGTGCAGGCCATCACCACCGCATCTTCTCGCCCGCCAACCGCCGGGTAGTAATCCCGCCGACGCCCGATCTCATTAAACCCATACCGCTCATACAACCGAAACGCCGCCCGGTTGCTATCGCGCACTTCCAGGAAACATTCCCGCGCCTCAGCCTTGTAGGCAATCGACATCAAATGCTCCAGCAGCGTCAAACCCAGGCCGCGGCCCTGATTTTCCGGTTTGACGGTGATGTTCAGCAGATGCGCCTCATCAAGGATGATCTGCACTACGCCATGACCGACCTGCTGCTGCCCTTCGAACATCAGCCAGATCTGGTACTTGCCCAGGCCATCGAGAAAAATCCCGCGGGTCCAGGGATGGCTGTAGGCCGCGTATTCGATTTTCAGTACAGCTTCCAGGTCCGCCTCGGTCATCGGGCGGAACGATACAGCGTCACTCATTCGATTCTTTCCAACGCGCCATCAGCCGACGCATGGCTTGCCAGACATCAGCCTTACGCTGTGGCTCTTCCATTAATAACTCCAGGCCCGGCAAGGCCCAGACCGAACCCAGGCCTTCGACCTGAAGTTCACGATTGAAGGATTCGGCGTTGGCCTCACCGGCAAAACGCACCGCCGGCAGGCCGATCAGCCACAGGCAGACGCACGGTGCGTCTTCCAGGCGGGCCGACAGAAAACCTTGTACGAAATCTCGAGCCGCTTCCGGCCCTTGGTCCATTGTGCCGCGAGCCAACAGCGGCCAGCGCACCGGTTCGCCGACGATCTGCGGGCTGTCCGGCAAGCCGGCGGCGCGCAGCATGTCTTTGAGCAACAGATATGCAGGATCGCGGGTCTGGAAAGTTTCGCCTGTGGGTAACTCCACCAGCAACAGGCAGCGACCGGCCCGCAGCAATTGCAGGGCGAAACGCGGTGGCGGCACGATCGGCGCCTTGATGACGACAGGCGCCACCTCTTCTTCGACCTTGGCGTTCGTGCGCGTGCTGGCCAACGATGGCCGCGGCACCTCGATTTTCACCCGCTCGGCCGGTTTGACCACAGGTTCCATCGGCGCATCAGCCACGGGAGCCAGTGCCACCGGGGCGACGACCAACGGTTCGGGCGCCTCCAGCAGTTCGGGCCGCGACGGCGCAGCAAAGGGCAATTCGGTGCGCGGCAGCCAGTTGACCACCTGCATGGCGGTCAAATAAGCGCGGCGACGGGACTCGATAAGCAAAGGTCGGCCACTTGTGGATAACTAAAGTGCGGTGATTCTACCGCCCTTCGCTCAAGATCGCCCACGCTTGATCGATAGACTTCACCGACAGAAGAAGCGACAGCCCATCCCGAGAGTGAATCGACACGGCTGCGATGAAGTACAATCGCGGCTTTTAATTGCCAACCAGCCGGCCATTCCGATGATCGAACCCAAGCGCGTCTTGCGCGCCCTCGCTGAACACTGGGCACTTCTGGAGCCACTGTGCGAGCACTTCGACCAAGGCACCCTGAGCCTCAACGAACTGCGTTCACAGTTGGCCGCCCAGCAACTGGACAGCACACCGCAGGACATCACCAGCCTGCTGGACGTGTGGATCCGCCTCGACATTCTGGTTCCCGTGGCGAAAAGCCCGAACCGTTTCGAGCTCAACGCGCAGATCCATGACTTCCTCGCTTACCTGCGCCGTGAGCACCGTCTGGGCCTGTGCCTGGAAATCGAAGCCTATCTACGCCACCTCGAGCGCCTGGCCGGTTACATCCAGGATGCCTTCGACATTCGCGACGGCAACGATCTGGCGCGCCAGTTGCGCTTGCTCGACATGCGCGTGCGGGACGTGCTGAAGAAACTCGCCAACGACGAACAGGCCCTGGTGGCCGTCGCCGAACGGGCCAAGACCAGCGACCGGCAGATTCCGCTGCGCCAGCGTTATGCTGAAGTGCTGGCGACCTGGGACGAATACGTCGAACCGATGATTCAGCTGGTGAATGCCGACGGCGCCTTCGAACAAGGCGTGCGCAAGGTTGAGAACGTGTTGTTGCGCATGCTCACCGAACAGCAGCGCCTCGGCCATCTGGTCGACGACGACATGCTGCTGCGCACCCACGCGCGCATCCTCGAAATGCAGACCAGCGCCCAGTTGACCCTGCGTCACGCCCGCGAGCTGCTGCTGCCGCTGCGCGAAGAAGCACGCCGGCATAACGCCGTGACCCGTGGCGCAGCCCTGGCGTTGTCAGCCATTCGTCGTAAAGGCATCGATGCGGTGCCGCAAGCCGCGATGCCGCTGTTCACCCGCCCGCAAAGCACCTTCCTCGGCAGTGCCAGCCAGGTCGAAGCCTACGTCTACGCCCTGGCTCGTTTCGAGCCGAAACCGGCGCGCTTCCCCAAGGCCCACAAGACCCAGAAAGGCGAAGCTCCCCGCGCACCACGCACGGTTCGGGAAATGCTCGAACGTTGCGAAGATGCCCTGCCGATGCCGGACTTGATGAGCTGGCTGCTGGAACAGGAGCCGGACGGCGCCACCGACGAATTGCTCTACTGGTTCTCGCGCCTGTCGCGGGAAAAACGCTTCAAGCGCGAGCGTCTGGAACGCCGCGATTACCACACTCACGAGCACCAGGTCAGCCTGCGCTCCTTCGCCCTGCTCTCGGCCCGCGACACCGCCGCCGAGGATTCTGCGAGCATCCCAAATGCATCTTGATCTTTCCGAACTGTCCCAGCTGGCGCCGATCTTTCGCGAGCTGTTCAAGGGCTACCACGTCAGCCGCCGTGATCCGGAGTTGTACGCGCAACTGTCGAACTTCCAGGACCAGTACCGCACGCTGTTCAAGGCATTGGGCTTTGAACTGGTCTGCGATACCCGTGGTTTCTACTACTTCGTGCCGGACCTCGCCGCCGCTGCAGTGAACAAGACTGCCCAACGACTGGCGCTGTTCACCTTCATCCTCGTCGAGCACCTGGCCGATCAGGGCCGAGACCCGGTCGCCGTACTCGACGGCGGCAGCCTAGGTCGCGATGAATTGCCGTCGTTGCTGGAGAAGTACCGCGACCTGTTCATCCAGGCCGAAGTGCAGACCGTCGAAGAACTCGAAGAAAAGATCATGCGCCGCATGACCCAGCTCGGTTTCGCCGGCGAAGAAAACGGTGTCTACCGTTTCCTGCCGCCGATGCACCGCTTCCTCGATGTCTGCCTGTCGGTCCAGCAAGACCGCGACCTGGCCGCCAGCCTGCACAGCGTGCTGCCGTTGCCGGCACCCGTGCTGATCGACGAAGACAGCGACGAAAAACTGCTGCAGACCGACGACCCGCTGGACTTGAGTGACTTTGCAGAAGAAAGCGAAGAAGACGCCCTGGCCCGCGCCATTGCCGAAGAACAGGAGACCGACGCATGAGCAAGGAACGCTACGGCATTCGCCGCTTTGCCCTTTTGAACACCGCCGGTTACAGCCTCGGCCTGTTCCCGCTGGAAGAGCCGCTGTCGGTCTACGGCGCGAACAACCTTGGTAAGTCCGCCTCGATCAACGCCTTGCAGTTCCCGATCCTGGCGCGCATGTCGGACATGAGTTTCGGCAAGTACAGCCTGGAACAATCGCGGCGTTTCTACTTCGCCTCGGACACCAGTTACATCCTCGTCGAAGTCTCCCTGCCCCACGGCCCGCACGTGATTGGCGTGGTCGGTCGCGGTCCGGGTGGTGGTTTCGGTCACCAGTTCTTTGCCTATGCCGGCAAACTGGATCTGGCGCATTACCAGAAGAACGATACCTGCCTGCGCCAGAAAGAACTGTTCACCAACCTTGAACGCGAAGGCCTGAAAGCCTACGAGTTGAAGCCTGATGAGCTGCGTCGCTTGCTGGTCGGCGGTCACACCTCGATTCCGCTGGACCTGACGCTGATCCCGCTGCGCTCCACCAGCGAGCAGAGCCTGAAGACCTTCCGCGCCCTGTTCATCAACTTGCTGCACATGCGTGAAATCACCGCGGCCAAGCTCAAGCAGCTGTTCCTCGATGCCTTCGAACACAGCCTGCGTTCCGGCAGTGTCGACTACATCGCCGCATGCGAAGAAGCGTTCCGCGATGTCCGCCGCATGGAGCAGGACTACAACTCGCTGGTCGCGGCCGGTCCCTTGGTCGAAGCCTTGGCCAACGGCGTGAAACAGCGGGATATCCTGCGCGGCAAACTGCATCGCCTGTCGCCGCTGCTCGATTCCCTGCTTGGCACCTGGTCGGATTACGCCAGTGCGCGCAAGGAAGAACTGACGATTCAAGCCGAGCACTACCGCAACGAGCAGGACGCCCTGCAAAACGATCAGCGCGGTGGCACTCAAGAGCTGATGCGCCTGGAGCGGGAAATCACCGGCATCCAGCGCTGGCTCGGCGAATTGTCGGTGCTCAAGCATCGCTTCGCCCTGGTCGATGACGTCAAAGTCCTCGAACAGCAATTGCTCGCCGCCAAGGACGCGCACGATGAACTGGCCGGTGCGCTGGCCCAGTCGCGGCAGTTTTCGGCCGAAGACCTGGAAGAGCGTCTGCGGGATCTGGAAAAACGCCTGAAATCGGTCAAGCAACAACTCGATCACGCCGACAACAACAGCTATGCCCGTCTGCGCGAAGAGTTCTCGCAGCAGGACGTCGAGCGCCTGATGCGGCTGTTCAACAGCGCGCTGTTCAGCCTGCCGTTGGGCGAACACGGCATCGCGCTGGATGAAAACGGCGAGTGGGTCAAATCCATGGAGCTGATCCTCGATGGCTTCAAAGGCGAGCGCTTCGAAGTGCCGGGCCTGTCCATCGACCTGTCGCACATCGAGCCACCGGCCCTGCAAGCCTTGGCCGACCGTGCGGCACTGCGCGATCAGAAAGAGCGTCTGGACAAAGAATTCAAGCAACTGAAAACCCAGCAAGCCGTAGCAGCCGACCGTGCGGCCAGCAAGACCCAGACCGAAGCGCTGTACCAGCAAGTGCTGGATGCGCAGAAAGCCCTGGAAGACTTCCGCCGCGCGCAAACCCTGAGCGCCGAAGAAGGCGACAAGCTTGAGCAATTGGCGCAGATGGAAGCCGCCCAGGACGAGTTGAAACGCTCCAGCGATGCCTTCACCGAACGCGTCCAGCAACTGTCGGCCAAGCTGCAACTGGTTGGCCGGCAGATCGGTGACATGGAAGCCAAGCAACGCACCCTCGACGACGCCCTGCGCCGCCGTCAGCTGTTGCCGGCCGACCTGCCGTTCGGCACGCCGTTCATGGACCCGGTCGACGATTCCATGGACAACCTGCTGCCATTGCTCAATGACTATCAGGACAGCTGGCAAGGCCTGCTGCGGGCCGACGGGCAGATCGACGCGCTCTACGCGCAGGTTCGCCTCAAGGGCGTGGCAAAGTTCGACAGCGAAGACGATATGGAACGTCGCCTGCAACTGCTGATCAACGCGTACGCACACCGCACCGATGAAGCCCTGACCCTCGGCAAGGCGCGCCGCGCGGCGGTTACCGACATCGCCCGGACCCTGCGCAACATCCGCAGCGACTACGACAGCCTCGAACATCAACTGGCGCTGTTCAACCGCGAGATCAACAAACGTCAGGTCTCCAACCTGCAGAGCTTCCGTATCGTGCTCGCGCCGAACAAGGAAGCGCTCAAGCACATTGACCAGATCATCCACAGCGCCGGTCAGTACGAAGAAGGCGAAACCCTCTCCGTCTTCGACCTGAGCCAAAGCGCCGAGCAGGACAACAAGAACGAAGAAGCCAAGGAATACCTGGCACGGCTGGTGGCGGCCAACCACAACCAGCTCGGACTCAAGGATCTGTTCGAACTGGCGTTCGAGATCACCAAGGTCAACGGCCAGCCGGTGATCCATACCGACATCGACGGCGCGGCGTCCAACGGCACCACCATGACCATCAAGGCGCTGACCAACATGTACTTGTTGCTGCACTTGATGGACCGCGACCAGGCTGGTCGCGTGCGCCTGCCGTACTACCTCGACGAAGCAGCGGACATCGACGAGAAGAACCAGGCAGCGCTGTTGGAAACCAGCCTGCAACTGGGCTTCGTGCCGATCCTGGCGAGTGTGAAGCCGCAAGTCTGCGCCAGCGTCGCCATCGACCTGGAAGGCGGCAGCGGCCCGAACGGTATCTACATCGACGAGGCGGACTGGAAGTACATCCGTCGCCACGATGAAGTGAAGGCAACCATCAACGTGCAAGCGGACGAGCCGGAGCTGGATGCGGTCTGATTCGCGTTAGTCGATGCCAATAAAAAGGCCGCGATCCAACCTGGATCGCGGCCTTTTTATTTATGGGTACATTCTTGAAACCTTCGGTGAGCTCCATGGCCCCTTCGCGGGCAAGCCCGCTCCCACTGTGATCTTCGGTGTTCACACAATTTGGGTAACAACGAAGATCCCCTGTGGGGCTTGCCGCGATGAACGATAACGCGGCCTTACGTGATCGGTGCCGGGTTGAACAGGGTGATATCGTTATGCAGCTTGTGCTGCTCCGCCCACGTCTGTTTCTTGCCGCTGGCCACGTCCAGGTAGTAGTGGAACAACTCCCAGCCGAGGTCTTCGATCGACGCCCGCCCGGTGGCAATCCGCCCGGCATCGATGTCGATCAGGTCCGGCCAGCGCTGCGCCAGTTCTGTGCGAGTCGACACCTTCACCACTGGCGCCATCGCCAATCCATAAGGCGTACCACGCCCGGTGGTGAACACATGCAGGTTCATCCCCGCCGCCAACTGCAACGTCCCGCAGACAAAATCACTGGCCGGGGTCGCGCAGAAAATCAGCCCTTTGCGCTTGAACCGCTCCCCAGGGCCAAGCACCCCGTTGATCGCGCTGCTGCCGGATTTGACGATGGAGCCCAAGGACTTCTCGACAATGTTCGACAACCCGCCCTTCTTGTTCCCCGGCGTGGTGTTGGCGCTGCGATCCGCTTCGCCCTTGGCCAGGTAACGGTCGTACCAGTCCATTTCCCGCACCAGTTCCTGAGCAACTTCTTCGGTTTCCGCCCGGGACGTCAGCAGGTAAATCGCATCGCGCACTTCGGTGACTTCGGAAAACATCACCGTCGCACCAGCCCGCAGCAACAGGTCCGAGGCATAGCCCAAGGCCGGATTGGCAGTGATCCCGGAGAACGCATCGCTACCGCCGCACTGCATGCCGAGAATCAGCTCGGACGCCGGCACAGTTTCCCGACGGCGTTGATCGAGCTTCTTCAAACGGGTTTCGGCCAGCGCCATGATCTGCTCGATCATCTCGGTGAAACCGTGACTGGAATCCTGCAAGCGATACAGCCACGGCTCGCTGAGATCCACCGAACTGTCGTTCTCATGCATCACCTGCCCGGCCTGCAATTTCTCGCAGCCCAGGCTGATCACCAGTGCCTCGCCCCCCAGGTTCGGGTTGCGCGCTAGGTTGCGCACAGTGCGGATCGGGATGTAGGCGTCAGTGGCGGTGATCGCCACGCCACAGCCGTAACTGTGGGTCAGCGCCACCACGTCATCGACGTTCGGGTACTTGGGCAGCAATTCGTCCTTGATGCGTTTTACCGCGTGATCCAGCACGCCGGTGACGCACTGCACAGTGGTGGTGATGCCGAGAATGTTGCGCGTGCCGACGGTGCCGTCGGCGTTGCGATAGCCCTCAAAGGTGAAGCCTTCCAGCGGTGCCTGCGCGGCCGGCACTTCGGTGGACAGCGGCAAGCTGTCCAACGGTGGCGCGGTGGGCATGCGCAGTTGATCTTCCTTGACCCAACTGCCGCGAGGAATCGGCTGCAACGCGTAGCCAATGGTCTGGCCGTAACGAATCACCTGGCCGCCCACGGGAATGTCCTCAAGGGTGACCTTGTGGCTCTGCGGCACAAAATCCACGGTGACCAGGCCATCGGGGAATTCGGTGCCGGCCGGCACGCCCTGATCGTTGACCACGATCACCACATTGTCCCGCTCGTGCAGGCGGATGTAGCGCGGCGAATCGGAATGTTCAATCAACTGCATGACGCCGCTCCTCAGGAATGCGCTTCAGATAACTTGTTGTTCGTTTCAGGACCGCTGACTGGCGGCTCTTTGAGCACAACGCGTTTGATCGGGCCAACGATCACCAGATAGCTGAATACCGCGACCAACGCGTTGCAACCGACGAACACCAGCGCCCACTTGAACGAGCCGGTGGAGCTGATGATGTAGCCAATGACGATCGGCGTGGTGATCGACGCAATGTTGCCGAAGGTGTTGAACAGGCCACCACTCAAACCGGCGATCTGTTTCGGCGAGGTATCGGACACCACCGCCCAGCCCAATGCGCCCACACCTTTGCCGAAGAAGGCCAGGGCCATGAAGCCGACCACCATCCATTCAACATCCACGTAGTTGCAAGCCACGATGCTGCTGGAAACCAGCAGACCGGCGATGATCGGCGCCTTGCGGGCGAAGGTCAGCGAATGGCCCTTGCGCAGCAGATAGTCAGAAATCACCCCGCCGAGCACGCCACCGATAAACCCGCAGATTGCCGGTAACGAGGCAATGAAACCGGCCTTGAGAATGGTCATGCCACGCTCCTGCACCAGGTACACCGGGAACCAGGTCAGGAAGAAATAGGTGATGCCGTTGATGCAGTACTGGCCCAGGTACACGCCGAGCATCATGCGGTTGGTCAGCAACTGGCGGATGTAGTCCCACTTCGGACCGTCGCCCTTTTTGCCTTTGCCCTTGTCCGAGTCCATGTCAACCATGCCGCCGTTGTCGGCGATGTGCTTGAACTCGGCGTCGTTGATCATCGGGTGCTGGCGCGGACTGTGGATAACTTTCAGCCAGATCCCCGAGAAGATGATGCCGATCACACCCATGACGATAAACACGTGCTGCCAGCCGAAGCTGTAGACGATCCAGCCCATCAGCGGTGCAAACAGTACGGTGGCGAAGTATTGCGCCGAGTTGAAGATCGCCGAGGCGGTGCCGCGTTCTGCGGTCGGGAACCACGCCGCTACGATGCGTGCATTACCGGGGAAGGATGGCGCTTCGGCCAGGCCCACCAGAAAGCGCAGCATGAACAGCGCGACGACGGCGGTGGAAAGCCCGAACTCACCGACATAGCCTTGCAGTACGGTGAACAGCGACCAGGTAAAGATGCTCAGGGCATAGACTTTTTTCGAACCGAACCGGTCCAGCAGCCAGCCACCGGGAATTTGCCCGGCCACGTAGGCCCAACCGAATGCGGAGAAGATATAACCGAGGGTGACCGCGTCGATGCCGAGGTCTTTTTGCAGGCTGGAGCCGGCGATTGCGATGGTGGCCCGGTCGGCGTAGTTGATCGTGGTCACCAGAAACAGCATGAGCAAAATCAAATAGCGGACGTGAGTCGGCTTGGTCGATTGCATTGTAGATGTACTCCCACTGATTATTTTTATGCGGGTAATAACGATTTCTTTGTCGTATCTGGCTTTTGTGGGAGCCGGGCTTGCCCGCGATGCAGGCACCGCGCAGAGTCAGTCTCAACGCGGTGATGCTATCGCAGGCAAGCCAGCTCCCACAGGTATTGCGGTGTATCAGGAACCGACGTAGGCAGTTTTTACGACCGTGTAGAACTCTTGCGCATAGCGACCTTGCTCACGTGAGCCATAGGATGAACCTTTACGCCCACCGAACGGAACGTGGTAATCCACGCCGGCGGTCGGCAGGTTGACCATCACCATCCCGGCCTGGGAATAGCGCTTGAAGTGGTTGGCATACTTCAGCGACGTGGTGGCGATGCCCGCCGACAGACCGAATTCGGTGTCGTTGGCCATCTCCAGCGCTGCTTCGTAATCGGCTACACGCACGATATTGGCCACCGGGCCGAAGATCTCTTCGCGGCTGATGCGCATCGCAGCTTCGCTGTCGGCAAACAGCGTCGGGGCGAGGAAGTAGCCCTCGGTGTCGCACGTCACCAGACCACCGCCGCTGACCAGACGCGCACCTTCGGACTGGCCGATGTCGATGTACTTCAGGTCCTGCTCCAACTGCGCTTGCGAGACCACCGGGCCGATGTCGGTGCCGGACTTCAACGCATGACCGACCTTGATCGACTTCATGCGCTCGGCCATGGCTTCGACGAATCTGTCGTGAATCCCGGCGGTGACGATGAGACGGCTCGACGCGGTGCAACGCTGGCCGGTGGAGTAGAACGCGCTCTGCACCGACAGTTCGACCGCTTGCTTGAGGTCGGCATCGTCGAGAATGATCTGCGGGTTCTTGCCGCCCATCTCCAGCTGCACCTTGGCCTGACGCGACACGCAATTGATCGCGATCTGCCGGCCCACGCCGACCGAACCGGTGAAGCTGATGCCATCGACTTTCGGGCTGTTGACCAGCGCCTCGCCGACCACTCGACCGCTGCCCATCACCAGGTTGAACACGCCGGCCGGGAAACCGGCGCGGGAGATGATTTCCGCCAGCGCCCAGGCACAGCCCGGCACCAGATCGGCAGGTTTCAGCACCACGCAGTTGCCGTAAGCCAAAGCCGGAGCGATTTTCCACGCCGGGATCGCGATCGGGAAGTTCCATGGCGTGATCAGGCCGACCACGCCCAGCGCTTCGCGAGTGACTTCGACATTGACGCCCGGACGCACCGACGGCACGTAGTCACCCGACAGGCGCAGGCATTCACCGGCGAAGAACTTGAAAATATTGCCGGCGCGGGTCACTTCGCCGATGGCTTCGGGCAGGGTCTTGCCCTCTTCCCGGGCCAGCAACGTGCCGAGCTCTTCGCGACGGGCGAGGATCTCGCTGCCGACTTTATCCAGTGCATCGTGTCGAGCCTGAATACCGGAAGTGGACCACGCCGGGAACGCGGCGCGAGCGGCGTCGATGGCGGCGTTGACCTGAGCCAGATCGGCCTTGGCGTAGTCACCGATGGTGTCGGTCAATTCCGACGGGTTGATGTTGCTGGAATAGTCGGCGCCGGCGACCCATTGGCCACCGATGTAGTTGTCGTAACGCTTCAAATCAGCCACGGCTTGCACCTTTTAAAAGAAGTCCTCACACAAAAAGCCGCTGATTGCTCAGCGGCCTTGGGGTTTGTCGGGTGTTACTGCGCACCCTGCTTGTCGATCAGCGCGGCGAGCATTTCGTACTCTTCGCCCGTCAGATCGGTCAGCGGTGCACGCACCGGACCTGCGTCATAACCGGCGATTTTTGCCCCGGCCTTGACGATGCTCACCGCGTAACCGGCTTTGCGGTTGCGGATATCCAGGTACGGCAGGAAGAAGTCATCGATGATTTTGCCGACGGTGGCGTGATCTTCGCGAGCAATGGCGTGGTAGAAATCCATCGCGGTTTTCGGGATGAAGTTGAACACCGCCGAGGAATAAACCGGTACGCCCAAAGCCTTGTAGGCCGCGGCGTAGACTTCAGCGGTCGGCAAACCGCCCAGGTAGCTGAAGCGATCGCCGAGGCGGCGACGGATCGACACCATCAGCTCGATATCGCCCAAGCCATCCTTGTAGCCGATCAGGTTCGGGCAACGTTCAGCCAGACGTTCCAGCAGCGGTGCGGTCAGGCGGCAGACGTTGCGGTTGTAGACCACCACACCGATTTTTACCGATTTGCACACGGCTTCAACGTGCGCGGCAACTCCGTCCTGGCTGGCTTCGGTCAGGTAGTGCGGCAACAGCAACAGGCCTTTGGCGCCCAGGCGCTCGGCTTCCTGAGCGTACTCGATAGCCTGGCGGGTCGAACCGCCGACGCCGGCGAGGATTGGCACGCTGCTGGCGCAGGTGTCGACCGCAGTCTTGATGATTTCCGAATACTCGCTGGCCGCCAGAGAGAAGAACTCACCGGTACCGCCTGCGGCGAACAACGCCGAAGCGCCGTATGGAGCCAGCCACTCGAGACGCTTGATGTAGCCCGCGCGATGGAAATCGCCCTGAGCATTGAAGTCGGTGACCGGGAACGACAGCAAGCCGGAAGAGAGGATGGACTTCAGTTCTTGTGGATTCATTATTCGAACACCCTGGGTAGCAACATTGTGTGAGAAAACCGTTCAGCTCTCGCCGAAGTTGTAGGTCATCGTACAACTTAAAATGCAACCGTCAACTGCATTTCATCGCCGCTCTCAGCATTTGAGTCAGAAAAGGTAATTCCTTGACGTAGGAAGTTTCTCATCTATGATTCAGACAACTGTATATACATACAGCTAAATTGAACTTTGCCTACGACATATCAAGGAGCTAGAAATGTCAGGTCTACACGCACAACCGAAGGAAAATACCCGACAGGTCATTGCCGATCTGGATGATCTTTTTACCGCGCACGGTATCGCCATTTCCGGTGACGGCGACGCGCTTAAACTCACCGATGGAAGTCATCACCACACCAAACATCAGCGCCGTGGCCTGCTGCCCGTAGCACCGAAAGATCCACGCAAAGACCTGCCCCGGTTGAGGTTCGAGGGGGCAGAACATACTGCAATCGGCGACAGCACCCTGCTGCGTTTCGTCAAGGATGCACCCGCGCTGCCGGCCTGGCAGGTGGAATTGCATCTGCCCAATGGCCTGGCATTGACCTATGGTCAGGTGATCGCGCTGGGGGGTGATTTTTATGGAATTCCCGAGCAACCGATCAACGAAGGCGCAACAGCCCAAGAGCGAATCCAGCGCTTTACCAACGCCTTCAACTCCCTGGCGGTGCTGCCGGCGTCAAACGCCGAGGCGAAGCTGATTCTTGGTGTGATGCAAAAGGAAATCGCCGCAATCAATCAGGCGATCAAGGACGGTAAACAGCCTCACGAGGCTTATGAGGCCCTCGGAGATACGTTGTCGGAAGAGTGGAACAAGATCACCGGCGGCGGCAGTTTCGTCTCGGCACTGTTCCCTTTGGGGCGTTACCTGAAACTGGCCGCCAACAATGCCGACCACTTTGGCGAATGGGCGTTGCTGGCTTACATCGCCGGGCACACGGCCGCGTTGCAACAAGCGGTGCTGGCCCACAACAGCGGCGATGAAAAGCAGTTGGAGCTGGCCTATGCGATGAACGCTTTTGCCGACCACTCTCTCACCGACCTGTTTTCCGCAGGGCATTTGCGAGTGCCGCGTAAACAGTTGGCGGCGGCGGTCACGCCGAGTGATCTGGGCTCGTTGATCACCCGCTTCATGCACGACGAAGACAGCAAGTTCGGCCTCAATGTGCGCAATGGCAACGGTGATCGCTGGCGCTCCTATGGCGACAAACGCTATTTCGATGCGATCGACAGTGCTAACCGCACGCAGGTGAATCAAGCGGTTCAAGTGTCTGCGAATGAAGTGTTCGCGGCGTACCTCAGTGGCATCGCCCCGGCGCCCGGCAGCTTTGCTGCTTTGAAAAATCTGCCAGACCTGCAAGCGGCGTTGAGTCCGGCAGGCAATTTCTCGCCACTGTTCAGGGTCGAGGGCAACAAGGTGTTGCGGCGCAAGGACGTCAACAACTTGAACGACACCGCCACCGTGGATGATTGGTGGGGCTGGAGCACTTATCTGCTGCTCAAGGACTACAAACCAACCGGCGTGCTGAATTCAGCGGCCAATGCCTGATAAGGAGATCACTGATGACTATCAATCTGAAACTGGAATTGGCTTCTGGCCAATCGCTGAAAGGTGCACCGCTGGAGTTGCTGTCGAAGGGCTTGCCGGTTGCTCGCGCGGTCGTGGATGACCGGGGGCATGCAGTCTTCGATGCCAAACCTGGGGCTGCTGAGTTGGCGGTGAGAGTGGATCGTTCAATTTTGAAGGCTGGCTGACATATTCCAGGAAGGTCACTGACCTCATCGCGAGCAGGCTCGCTCTCATTGGATCTGTGTACGATTACATTACTGTGATCGACTCAAAATCCTGTGGAAGCGAGCCTGTTCGCGATGGCAATCTGTCAGGCATCAAATCCCCAAACCCGCAAACTTATCCTCGCTGCGCCTGCGCCTCTTCATGCGCCTGGCGCAGCCGCTCACGGCTATTGGTCAGGTGCAAACGCATCGCGGCCCGCGCCGCATCGGAATCCTGGCGGGCAATCGCATCGTAAATCTCTTCGTGTTCACGGCTCAGGCGACTCAGGTAGTGCTGCTGGTCGTCATGGGCCAGGCGCGCGGAGTTGAGGCGTGTGCGCGGAATGATACTGGTGCCCAGGTGGGTCATGATGTCGGTGAAATAACGATTGCCGGTGGCCAGGGCGATTTGCAGGTGGAACTGGAAGTCTGACGCCACGGCATCGCTGGCGTGGGCGACGCTTTCGTTCAAGGCATCGAGGGCGGCGCGCATTGCGGCCAACTGCTCAGGGCTGCGACGTTGTGCGGCAAGGCCGGCGGATTCCACTTCCAGGCTGATGCGCAGTTCCAGAATCGCCAATACGTCGCGCAAGGTCACTACGGTCGCCGGGTCGATGCGAAAACCGCTCGGGCTCGGGGTGTCGAGCACGAAGGTGCCGATGCCGTGACGGGTTTCCACTTGCCCTGCGGCCTGCAAACGGGAAATCGCTTCGCGCACCACGGTTCGGCTGACGCCATGGGCATTCATGATCGCCGACTCGGTGGGCAACTTGTCGCCACGCTTGAGCTGACCGTCGCGGATCTGCTCGGACAACACCGTGACCAACTCCTGTGCGAGGCTGCGGCGCTTGCGAGGGAGGCGAGGTGCGTCGATCGGGTTTTCCATGGTGAACATCGGTCTCGAAAAAGCGGCTGAAACCGCATCATAGCGCATGCAGGTTGTACGATCACCACACCCCCGTAGGAGCGAGGCTTGCCCGCGAAGGCCTTCACGCGGTTTTCCATTGAAGACCGCGTTATCGTTCTTCGCGGGCAAGCCTCGCTCCTACAGGGGATGGGGTGTTCAGGCGGTGACGGCCTGGTCCACCAGGTGGCCATTCTCGATGCGCACATGCCGTGGATGGAAACGTTTCAGGCTGCTGCGATGGCCGACGCTGACAATGCTCAAGCCCGGCAACTCATCGATCAACGCCTGATACAGCGACGCTTCATCCTCTTCATCCATCGCCGAAGTGGCTTCGTCCATGTACAGCCATTGCGGCGCATACAGCAGCGCACGGGCGAAGGCCAGGCGTTGCTGCTCACCCGGCGAGAGCATGCGCTGCCAGTGATTGGCTTCATCCAGACGCGAAACCAGGTGCGGCAAGCGGCAGGTTTCCAACACGTGGACGTAGCGCTCGTGCGGGTAGGTGTCGCCCGGCTGTGGATAACTCAACGCCTCGCGCAGGCTGCCAATCGGCAGATAGGGCTTTTGCGGCAGGAACAGACAATGCGCCGTCGGTAGGCGGATGCTGCCGTGGCCAGTAGGCCAAAGGTGCCCCATGGCTCGCAGCAAGGTCGATTTGCCGCTGCCGGAACGACCGCTGAGCATGACACGCTCGCCCTCCTCCACGGTCATGTCGGCATTGGTCAGCAAATGACGACCGTCAGCCAGGTCGAGGCCAAGGTTATGCACCCGTAGCGCCGAGCCCTGATTCTGCACGTCGATGGCCGGCGAGCGCTCTTCGTTGTCGGTCATGGCCTGACGGAAACTCAGCAGACGATCACAGGTGGCGCGCCACTCGGCGAGGTCCTGGTATGCAGTGATGAACCAGCTGAAACTCTCCTGCACGTTGCCGAATGCCGAATTGATTTGCATCAGCTCACCGAGTTCGATCTTGCCAGCGAAATAGCGCGGCGCCGCAACCATGAACGGGAAAATGATTGCGATCTGGGCATAACCCGAGGTGAAAAAAGTCAGGCGCTTGGACACTTTCATGATGTCCCAAAAGTTACGCCAGACCAGGCCGAAACGGCTGCTCAGACGACGGTTCTCGTTGGGTTCGCCGTTGTACAGCGCAATGCTTTCGGCATTCTCGCGGACCCGCACCATGGAGAAACGCAAGTCGGCTTCGAAACGTTGCTGGTTGTTGTTGAGACCGATCAAGCGACGACCAATCACATGCGTCAGCCAGCTGCCGACGGCGGCATAAACCAGCGCGCACCAGAACATGTAGCCGGGAATCGTGAAGCCCAATACTTCGATACTGCCCGACACGCCCCACAAAATGATCGAGAACGACACCAGGCTGACGACGTTACGGATCAAGCCCAGGCCCAGGCCCAACGTGTTAGTGGTGAATTTATTGAGGTCTTCGGAAATCCGCTGGTCCGGGTTATCGGTGTAACCGCCCTGCTCCAGCTGGTAGTAATTCTTGTTTTCGAGCCAACGGGCGAAGTGCTTTTCGGTGAGCCAGGCCCGCCAGCGAATGGTCAACATCTGGGTCAAATAGAGCCGGTACACTGCGCCGACAATCGCCACCGCCGCGATCCCGCAAAAATACAGAATCAGCCGCCAGAACGCCGCTTCATCCTTTTGTTGCAGGGCGTTGTAAAAATCCTTGTACCAAGTGTTGAACCACACCGAAAGCCCCACGCTGAACAGCGACAGCGCGATCACAGCGATCAACAGCGTCCAGGCCTTGCCCTTCTCTTCGCTGTGCCAGTAAGGCGTGGTCATCACCCACACTTTGCGAAAAAACTGCCCGCGCACAGCATCGTTGACCGCGGAATATTCAGCGTTCTGATTCATGGATAAGGCTCAATAAAGAAAAGAACACACAAGAACCGATCATAAATGATCGGCTCGTGTGATCGCGAGGGCTGGCGATAACCGTTCAGCGCTCGTTCAGCGACGGACCGGGCGCTTCTGCAGTTTGCGCTGCAGCGTGCGGCGGTGCATGCCCAGGGCGCGGGCGGTGGCGGAGATGTTGCCTTCGTGCTCGGTCAGGACGCGCTGGATGTGCTCCCACTGGAGACGGTCCACGGACATCGGGTTTTCCGGCACCAGGCTGTCGAGGTCGGCGTGCTCGGAGAGCAACGCGGCCAAAACGTCATCGGCGTCCGCCGGTTTGCACAAGTAATTGCAGGCGCCACGCTTGATCGCCTCGACGGCGGTGGCAATGCTCGAGTAACCGGTGAGGATCACCACGCGCATGTCCGGGTCGAGTTCGAGCAGCTTGGGCAGCAACACCAGGCCCGAATCGCCGTCCATTTTCAGGTCCAGCGCGGCGTAGTCAGGTATATCGGCCTGGGCGATGGTCAGACCCTCTTCGGCGGAACCTGCGGTGCTGACGCGAAAACCACGGCGGGCCATGGCGCGGGCCATCACGCGGGTGAAGGTTGCATCATCGTCTACCAGCAGCAAATGCGGCAGTTCTTCGCCTTCAACTTGGATCTCGTCACTCATGTTCGTCTCCTCGGGCGACACGGGGCAGGCGCAGCTCGGTGAGCGTGCCGCCTTCCTCATGACTGTAGAGTTTCACTGAGCCGCCGGCGCGTGTCACGCTGGCCTTGCTCAAAAACAGGCCCAGGCCGAAACCTTTGCCCTTGGTGGTAAAAAACGGTTTGCCGATCTGCTCGGCGATAGCCAGCGGTACACCGGCACCATGGTCGCGAATGCTGATGGTCAAGTCTTCGACGGTCCAGTCCAGGGTCACTTGCAAGCCTTCAGGGCAGGCATCGGCGGCGTTGTTCAGCAGGTTCAACAGCGCTTGAGTCAAATCCGGCGGCGGCGCCATGCGCGGCACCGTGCCCTGACCCAGACGCTGGAAGCGATAACTGGCCTCAGGACGCATCAGGTGCCAGCGGTTGAGCGCTTCGTCGAGCCAGTCGGTGACATCCTGCATCTCCACCGCCATACGACGATTGGCCTCGGCGGCGCGCACCAGTTGCTGCAAGGTTTCCTTGCACAACTTGACCTGATCCTGCAAAACCTTCAGATCGTCCTGCAACATCGGATCGGGGTGATCCTGCTGCATCTCTTTGAGCAACACGCTCATGGTCGCCAGCGGCGTACCCAACTCATGGGCGGCACCGGCAGCCTGAGTCGCGACGGCCAGCAATTGCTGATCGCGCAGGCCTTCCTCGCGACGGATCGCGCGCAGCTCTTCCTGCCGACGCAGCTCTTCCGCCATGCGTGCAGCAAAGAAGGTGATGACGGCGGCAGCCAAGGCAAAACTCAACCACATGCCGTAGATCTGCAGGTTTTCCCGGGCGATGGGGAAGGTTTCCAGCGGGTAGAACCGCGCCAGCAGCAACGTATACAGCGCCAAAGCGATGCCGGACAGAATCACCGAATAGCGCCACGGCAGCGTCACGGCGGCGATGGTCAGCGGCACCAGGTAATAAGAGACGAACGGGTTGGTCGAACCACCGGAGAAATACAACAAGGCACTGTGGATAAACAGGTCGCAGGCCAGTTGCAGGGCGTATTCAAGCTCGGTGACCGGCCAGGAAGTGCGCAGGCGCACGGCGGTGAACACACACAACAGCGTCGAACAGCCCAGGGTCATCGCCAGCGGCACCCACGGCAACGGCAGCAGTTGGAGCCAGTAGGCCAGGCCCACGGAGCCGGCCTGGGCGGCGAGCACCAGAATCCGGATGAAAGTCAGCCGCCAGAGGTTCTGGCGAGTGGCGGAAGTGATTTGAACGGGGGCGAGCATGAGCTCTCCTGATGAGCGCTCCAGGCGGATCGCACGGAGTATAACCAAGCCACGGGCATGAGAGGCGAAAGTGCGGCAAACGACCACAGTTGCGGCTCATGGATTTATAAGTGAATGCTTCGCCGATGAGCCCCTGTGGCGAGGGAGCTTGCTCCCGCCGGCCTGCGAAGCAGGCCCCAACCATTCAACCGGATGAAACTGGCAAACCGCGCATACCGACTTTGCGACTGCTTCGCAGCCGAGCGGGAGCAAGCTCCCTCGCCACAAAAGCCCGGCACCGGTTGAGACTGTATAGAAGTTGTAACTGTGCGAACCGTATCGTTGAAGCTAGAGTCTGATGGTTTCACGCAGGTTCGGACCCTAACCCCTGCGCATCGTCCAAGGAGCTTTTCATGCACACATTGCGCCGCAGCGCCGCCCTCCTCGCCTTAAGCGTTGGCACCGCCGCCAGCCTCCCGGCCCTGGCCGTCGACGAACTGCATTACAACCAGATCTCCCTGCGCGCCGAAGTCAGCCAGGAAGTGGCCCGCGACCTGATGATCGTGACCCTCTACACCGAAGAACAAAACACCGACCCGGCCAAACTCGCCGCCGACGTCAGCACCACCATGAACAAGGCGCTGGCCCAGGCCAAGCAGGTCAAGGACATCACCCTGCGTCAGGGCAGCCGCAACAGCTACCCGATCTACGACACCAAGGGCCAGAAAATCACCGGCTGGCGCGAACGCGCCGAACTGCGCCTGGAAAGCTCGGACTTCGCCGCCCTGTCCAAACTCACTGGCGAATTGCTCACCGACCTGAAAATGGGCGGCATGGACTTCGCCATCGCGACGCCAACCCGCAAAGCCAGCGAAGACGCCCTGCTCAAAGAAGCCGTGACCGCCTTCAAGGCCCGCGCCCAACTGGCCACCGATGCCCTGGGCGGCAAGAGCTACAAAATCGTCAACCTGAACCTCAACAGCAACGGCTATCCACAACCGTACATGCGCGGGCCGATGATGATGAAAGCCGCCGCCGGCATGGATTCGGCACCGGTGACGCCAGAAGTTGAAGCCGGCACCAGCCAGGTCAGCATGACAGCGGATGGGGCGATTGAAGTGTTGATGCCTTGATTCGATAAGTCTGTATAAAGAACGGCGATCACCGAAGTGATCGCCGTTTTTTTGTGTCAGAAGAATCTGGTTGTGACAGTCAGCTTTGTGGTGAAAGCCGGCCGCCATCGCAGGCAAGCCAGCTCCCACAAGGTCAGCGCCATTTCAAGATCGATGCAAAGCCTGTGGGAGCTGGCTTGCCTGCGATGAACGATGACGCGGTGATTCAGGATTAAGACTGCGGATCAACCCGATCCAGCGCCCGATTCACCGCCAACTCCGCCAGCATGATGATCTGTTGAATCGCCAACACTGTATTGCGCTGCGGGCCGATCAAGTGGGTAGCGAAATCGCTGGCCAGGACACTGGCCGAGGCCAATGACTCGCAGGCTTGTGCCAGGAGACTTTCGGTGTCGCTGTCCGGGGAAACCAGGAACATCGTGCTGGGGCGACGAGGTTTTGCGGCGTAAGGTTTGGGCGGATCGAGGTAGTAGTCGAGCGCACGTTTTATCGCTTCGCGGTCTTTGAGTAGCTCTTCGCTACGCAAAGCTTCGGCGTTGGGTGTGGTGGTGTTGAAGGGTGGGTCGGGAATTAACTTATCCATACAACTTCCTTTTGATATTGGAGCCATCAATTTCCGATCTCACTCGGCGAAGAGGTGGCAGCTATGTACGGTGTGAGATTACCGGCAAAAGGAACCCGGCCAGACCGAAGTCTGCCCGCACACAGCCGCCATAACGCATTTGCTGGCAGCGGATAAGCTGACGGCAATTATGGGGGGGCTAGCGCTGGTTTCCAACTGTTTAGCCGGGATCTCACTCCCGATCGCTGAGTTTTCAGCGACAGCCAAAGACTAGAGAGTCCGCTTCCGACGGACAACCTGAAAGATGCGTGGGAAAGGTCTGCGTTCTGACACATCGATTAAACATTCAAAAGCGGAACGCGGAGCGTTCCTGGCGGCGTTCCCACGCGGGAGCGTGGGAACGCTCATTGAGCATCAGCTCTGGATAGATTTATGGGAAGCTCTGATGGCATCAATCGCCTCTTGAGTGAGCGTCATAACGGTCGTTGTGCTTACTTCAATCCGACTGATGATGTCTGCTCTCGGACCTTGCTTCCAATCAGTACTTGAGTAAAAAAGATCTTGAGAGGCTTGGCGATGATTTTCGCTCTCGTAGGAGCGAATTAAGTGATAACTGTCATCGTCATGCAAAGAGCCGCCATAAGAAACAACATCCATACCCGCCTTTAAGTGAAGCGGAACGCTTACTTCCCGCATTATTCGATGGAAATCCAATCCTGATCCCGGTTTCAAGGTGTACATCAGGATTTCAACAATTCGAGTCATTCCAAATCTTCCCTGTGGGATTTCAGTTCCTGCCTAAGGATATATGCTGGCTGATCCGCCGCCTTCGCGGGCAAGCCTCGCCCCGGTCAACTATGCCCAGATAGAGGGGTCCCCCTCAAAAAACGATATTTCCACCCTCCCCGCCAACAACGCTACCCTCAGGAAAATATCGCCGCAAAGCCCTCGGGGACTCCATGGAAAGAACCACCGTCAAACCACTTCTGCTCGCACTCGCCCTCGCCACAACCGCATCACTGGCACAAACCGCCCAAGCCGCCACCACCCTGGTTTACTGCTCCGAAGCCAGCCCCGCCGGCTTCGACCCCAGCCAATACACCAGCGGCACCGACTTCGACGCCTCCGCCGAAACCGTCTTCAACCGCCTCACCCAATTCAAACGCGGCGGCACCGAAATCGAACCCGGCCTGGCAACAAAATGGGACGTGTCCGAGGACGGCCTCACCTACACCTTCCACCTGCGCGACGGCGTGAAATTCCACACCACCGACTACTTCACCCCCACCCGCGATTTCAACGCCGACGACGTGCTGTTCACCTTCCAGCGCCTGCTCGACCCGGACAACGCCTTCCGCAAAGCCTACCCCGCCGAGTCGCCGTATTTCACCGACATGGGCCTGAACACCACGATCAAAAGCATCGACAAGGTCGACGATCACACCGTGCGCTTCAGCCTGAACAACGTCGACGCCGCGTTCGTGCAAAACCTCGCCATGAGCTTCGCCTCGGTGCAGTCCGCCGAATACGCCGCCCAACTGTTAAAGGAAGGCAAAGCCGCTGACCTCAACCAGAAACCGGTCGGCACCGGCCCGTTCGTGTTCAAGCGCTACCAAAAGGACTCGCAGATCCGCTACGCCGCCAACAAGGCCTACTGGAAACCCGAGGACGTGAAACTCGACAATCTGATTTTCTCGATCACCCCGGACGCCGCCGTGCGCTTACAGAAGCTCAAGGCTGGCGAGTGCCAGGTCAGCGGCTACCCACGCCCGGCAGACATCGAAGTGATGGAGCAAGACCCGAATCTAAGGGTGCTCAAGCAAGCCGGTTTCAACCTAGGCTTCCTTGCCTACAACGTGACCCACCCGCCACTGGACCAACTCAAGGTGCGTCAGGCGCTGGACATGGCCATCGACAAGCCGGCGATCATCAAGGCTGTCTACCAGAGTGCCGGGCAACTGGCGCAAAACGCCTTGCCACCGGCGCAATGGTCGTATGACCCAAGCATCAAGGACGCCCCGCACGACCCGACTAAAGCCCGCGCGCTACTGAAAGAAGCAGGGGTTGCCCCCGGCACCACCATCAATTTGTGGGCCATGACCGTGCAGCGCGCCTCCAACCCCAATGCGCGGATGTCGGCACAGATGATCCAGCAGGATTGGGAGAAAGTCGGGATCAAGGCCAACATCGTCAGCTATGAATGGGGCGAGTACATCAAGCGCGCCAAGAACGGTGAGCATGACGCAATGATCTACGGCTGGACCGGCGACAACGGTGACCCGGATAACTGGCTCGGCGTGCTCTACAGCTGCGCTGCGGTGAAAGGTAGCAACTACGCCAAATGGTGTGACCCGGCCTACGACAAACTGGTGCAGCAAGCCAAGGTGTCCACGGACAAACAACAGCGGGTCAACCTGTACCAACAGGCACAGCAAATCCTTAAACAACAAGTACCTATCACACCGATTGCCAACTCGACGGTGTTCCAGCCACTGCGCAAGGAAGTCACCGACTTCAAGATCAGTCCGTTTGGCCTCACACCGTTCTATGGCGTGGGTATAAATAAGTAACACCGGGCTCCAACCGGGTGCGTAAAACGCCCCGGTCGCCCCTTATCGGTGCACGACTTGCACCGTAAAAAACCTGCGCAAACGGTCAAATGCGTCAGCTTTTATACATATGCGACATTAAGGTACGTTCGTGCCACTCTTTAAGACTTGTGGCCATTCAGGATCTTGCATTGGGTACGGCCCCTGCATAAGTATCCGCAGGTCGACTCACGAGGTCGTCCTCTAATTCCAAAAATGACAACAAATCATGAGGCCACCATGCTTAAACACGCGGTCATTCCGTTTTTAGTCGGCGCAAGCCTGTTAGCCAGCGCACCTTTCGCCCAAGCGGCAACTAATCTGGTGTTCTGCTCCGAAGGGAGCCCGGCCGGTTTCGACCCAGGTCAGTACACCACCGGAACCGACTTCGACGCCTCTGCAGAAACCATGTTCAACCGCCTGACCCAGTTCGAGCGCGGCGGCACCGCCGTGATTCCTGGCCTGGCGACCAAGTGGGACATTTCCAGTGACGGCCTGACTTACACTTTCCACCTGCGTGAAGGCGTCAAGTTCCACACCACCCCGTATTTCAAGCCGACGCGTGAGTTCAACGCCGACGACGTGCTGTTCACCTTCAATCGCATGATTAACAAGGATGACCCGTTCCGTAAGGCGTACCCGACCGAATTCCCGTACTTCACCGACATGGGGATGGACACCAACATCACCAAGATCGATAAAGTCGACGACCACACCGTCAAGTTCACCCTCAAAGATGTAGACGCCGCGTTCATCCAGAACATGGCCATGAGCTTCGCCTCGATCCAGTCCGCCGAGTACGCTGCCCAGCTGCTCAAGGAAGGCAAGGCTGCCGACATCAACCAGAAGCCGATCGGCACCGGCCCGTTCGTGTTCAAGAGCTACCAGAAAGACTCCAACATCCGTTACACCGGGAACAAGGACTACTGGAAGCCTGACGACGTGAAGATCGACAACCTGATCTTCGCCATCACCACCGACCCGTCGGTACGTATCCAGAAGCTGAAGAAGAACGAGTGCCAGGTCACTCTGTTCCCGCGTCCAGCCGACCTGAAGGCGCTCAAAGAAGATAAAACTTTGAAGATGCCTGAGCAGGCTGGTTTCAACCTGGGCTACATCGCCTACAACGTGATGGACAAGGTAAAGGGCAGCAACGAACCGAACCCGCTGGCCGACCTGCGCGTTCGTCAGGCGCTGGACATGGCCGTCAACAAGCCGCAGATCATCGACTCGGTTTATCAGGGCGCAGGCCAACTGGCCGTCAACGCCATGCCGCCGACCCAATGGTCCTACGACACCACCATCAAGGATGCCAAGTACGATCCTGAGAAAGCCAAGGCACTGCTCAAGGAAGCCGGCGTCAAGGAAGGCACCGAAATCGTTCTGTGGGCGATGCCGGTACAGCGTCCGTACAACCCGAACGCCAAGCTGATGGCTGAAATGCTGCAGTCCGACTGGAAGAAGATCGGCCTGAACGTGAAGATCACCAGCTACGAATGGGGCGAGTACATCAAGCGCTCCAAAGGCGGCGAGAACCAGGCGATGATCATCGGCTGGAGCGGCGACAATGGTGACCCGGACAACTGGCTCAACGTGCTGTTCGGCTGCGACTCGCTGAGTGGCAACAACTTCTCCAAATGGTGCGACAAGAAATTCGACGGCCTCGTCAAGGAAGCCAAACGCACCACCGATCAGGCCAAGCGCACCGAACTGTACAAACAGGCGCAACACGTCCTCAAAGATGCTGTTCCAATGACACCTATCGCTCACTCGACGGTGTTCCAACCCATGCGCGCCAACGTGCAGGACTTCAAGATCAGCCCATTTGGCTTGAACTCCTTCTACGGCGTCAGCGTCAGCAAATAAGAACAGGCAGCGTCGACGTATTCAGCGTCGACGCTGCTTTTTTCTGCCGAGAAGATAGGAATTTGCCTACATCCAAATCCGCTGCCTGACGCAGCCAGGGGTTAGGACGCGTTGCCTTTTCCTACGAGTCTTTAGGACTCAGCGCATTTACTGCCAGACCCACGGCCCCTACCGTCGGGTTCTGACCAGTGACTGCGTGGGCTATCGGTTTGCTGCCCGTATTGGTTTGAGCTCAATGCAGCCACCACGTCCCCGGACGGGATCGCGGCGCATTGAATAACACTACAAAAAGAGAGGGAGCGTCATGCGCCATACCTTGGTTTTATCCACATTGCTGGGCACCGGCCTGCTGGCCGCCACTTCCATCAGCCAGGCCGCCAATAACAGCCTGGTGTTCTGCTCCGAAGGCAGCCCCGCCGGTTTCGACACCGCGCAGTACACCACTGCGACCGATAACGACGCCGCCGAGCCGCTGTACAACCGTTTGGCAGAGTTTGAAAAAGGCGCCACCAATGTCGTGCCAGGCCTGGCAACCCGCTGGGATATTTCCGAGGACGGCCTCAAGTACACGTTCCATCTGCGCGAGGGGGTGAAATTTCACACGACCAAATACTTCACGCCGACCCGCGATTTCAACGCCGACGACGTGCTGTTCACGTTTAATCGCATGCTCGATCCGCAGCACCCGTTCCGTAAGGCTTATCCGACCGAGTTTCCGTATTTCAACGGGATGAGCCTGAACAAGAATATTGCCAAGGTCGAAAAGACCGGGCCGCTGACCGTGGTGATGACGCTCAACAACGTCGATGCCGCGTTCATCCAGAACATCGCCATGAGCTTCGCCGCCATCCTTTCGGCCGAATACGCCGACCAGTTGCTGGCGGCCGGCAAGCCGAGCGAGATCAACCAGAAGCCGATCGGTACCGGGCCGTTCGTGTTCAAGAGCTACCAGAAAGACTCCAACATCCGTTACAGCGGCAACAAGCAGTACTGGGACCCGAGCCGGGTCAAGCTCGACAACCTGATTTTCGCCATCAATACCGACGCCTCGGTGCGCGTGCAAAAGCTCAAGGCCAATGAATGCCAGATCACCCTGCACCCGCGCCCCGCCGACGTAACCGCACTGAAGAATGATCCGAAACTGCAGCTGATCGAGAAACCCGGCTTCAACCTTGGTTACATCGCCTATAACGTCCGGCACAAACCTTTCGACCAGCTCGAAGTGCGCCAGGCGCTGGACATGGCGGTGAACAAGCAAGGCATTCTCAACGCCGTCTATCAAGGCGCCGGTCAACTGGCGGTCAATGCCATGCCACCGACCCAGTGGTCCTATGACGACACCATAAAAGACGCCACCTACAACCCGGAAAGAGCCAAGGAACTGCTCAAGGCCGCCGGCGTGAAGGAAGGCACCGAAATCACCCTCTGGGCCATGCCGGTCCAGCGTCCGTACAACCCCAACGCCAAGCTGATGGCCGAAATGCTCCAGGCGGACTGGGCGAAGATCGGCCTCAAGGTCAAGATCGTCAGCTACGAATGGGGCGAGTACATCAAGCGCACCAAGAACGGCGAGCACGACATCAGCCTGATCGGCTGGACCGGTGACAACGGCGACCCGGACAACTGGCTCGGCACGCTGTACAGCTGCGACGCCATTGGCGGCAATAACTACTCCATGTGGTGTGATCCGACCTACGACAAGCTGATCAAGCAGGCCAAGGTCGTCACCGATCGCGACCAGCGCACCGTGCTCTACAAACAGGCGCAGCAGTACCTCAAGCAGCAGGTGCCGATCACGCCGGTCGCCCACTCGACGGTCAACCAGCCGTTGAGCGCCAAAGTCGAAGGGTTCAAGGTCAGCCCCTTCGGTCGCAACGTGTTCTCGGGCGTCAGTATCGACCAATAACCAATTAGCCAGAAACGCCGGGGGGCGGATTGCGCCCTCACGCAAGCGTATTGCCGTAATTCGTCAAATCGGCCTGCAGCAAACGTTTGCGAAGCCTGAATGAGTTCTAAACCAAATAGCCGGATCACCAAAAAAGACCGGCATTAAAAAAAGAAAGTAAGGAGCTTCACACATGAAACTGAGCAGCACCGCGTTATTGGCCTTGGCCATCAGCAGCGTGACCGCCACGGCTTACGCAGAATCCCAGAGCCAGGCGTTCACGCCGGTTACCGTTAATGAGAAAAGTGCTCAGAGTGAAGCCACTGGCTTCGTCGAAGGGCAGTCGATCACCGGTAGCACGCGTAACTGGTATGCCAACGAGCAACTGAAACGTGGCGGCACGTTCAGCTACAAGAAAGACGGTGTATCAACCCCGACTGATCGTCGTATCAACTGGGTTCAGGGCACCATCCTCAAGTACAACTCCGGCTTCACTCAAGGCACCGTAGGTTTCAGCACCGAAGTGGCGGCCTACAACGCCATCGCTCTGGATCGTGATCGCAAGGATCTGGCGTCCAACAACGGCGGCGCACCGGGAACCCGTCCTGGCGCGGGCAACAACCGTACCCTGACCGAAGAAGGTGGCGACGCCGTCGGCCAGTGGAGCAAACTGGGCCTGGCCAACGTCAAGGCCCGTGTCTCCAACACTACCCTGACCGCTGGCCGCATGAACTTCAGCAGCCCGATGGTCGATGTCATCGGTAACCGTGCGCTGCCTTCGAGCTTCGAAGGTGTGGCCATCCACAGCGAAGAGCTGAACAACCTGGCTTTCGACCTGGCCACCTTCGATCGCAACTCTCCGCGTACCGAAGAAAGCCAGCGTAAATTCCGCACCGAATACGCCAACGGCATCGTTGAAACCGATCACATCTACACCGGCGGTATCACCTACACCCCATTCGCCAGCCTGACCACCAGCCTCTGGGCGACCCAGGCCGAAGACATCTGGAACCAGTACTACTTCGGCGCCAGTCATGTGCTGGGCGACAGCCAGGTCCTGAGCCTGACCACCGGCCTGAACTACTACAAAACCCAGGAAGAAGGTAAAGCCCTCATAGGCAAAATCGACAACGACACCTACTCCCTGTCGTTCGGCCTGACCCACCAGGCCCACAGCCTGACCTTCTCCTACCAGGAAGTGAACGGTAACGAGTACTTCGACTACCTGCACGAAACCAACGGCATCTACCTGGCCAACTCCCTGCTGTCGGACTTCAACGGCCCGAACGAGAAGTCCTTCCAGATTGCCTACGGTCTGAACATGGCCGAATACGGCGTGCCAGGTCTGAAGTTCAACATCTACCAGGCACGTGGCTGGGGCATCGACGGTACTCACTACACCGGCAATGAAGGCGTAGCAGGCAAGGGTTACGACGGTATCCAGGCCCAGGATGGCGAAACCCATTACGAATACGGTATCGGTGCGACCTACGCCCTGCAGAGCGGCCCGCTGAAGGCCACCACTGTTCGCGCAACCTACACCGCGCACCGTGCCAGCGAAAACCAGGCGGATGGCAGCATCAACGAGTTCCGTCTCGTGACCACCATCCCGTTCAACATTTTGTAAAACGCACGCCGGCGGCTGACTCATGACGAGTCGGCCGTTCGGTTTTTTCCTGTTCAACCGATTGCAGAGGGTTCTTGATGAAAATGCTTCCCCTACGAGCGGCCATCGCTGCCGCATTGCTGAGTGTCGCTGTTGGCGTCTCGGCCAAACCCTTGGTGGTCTGCACCGAAGCCAGCCCGGAAGGCTTCGATATGGTCCAGTACACGACTGCAGTCACAGCCGACGCAGTGGCTGAAACCATCTTCAATCGCCTGGCGGACTTCAAGCCCGGCACCACTGAAGTGATTCCGGCGCTGGCCGAATCCTGGGACATCAGTGAAGACGGCCTGACCTACACGTTCCACCTGCGCAAAGGCGTCAAGTTTCACACCACCGATTACTTCAAGCCGACCCGCGACATGAATGCCGACGACGTGGTCTGGAGCTTCCAGCGTCAGCTGGACCCGAATCACCCATGGCACAAGCTGTCGAGCGTGGGCTTCCCGTACTTTGAGAGCATGGGCTTCAAGGAACTGCTCAAAAGCGTAGAAAAAGTCGACGACAACACGGTCAAGTTCACCCTGACCCGCCGCGAAGCGCCGTTCCTGGCCGACATCGCCATGGCCTTCTCCTCGATCTACTCCGCCGAGTACGCCGATCAACTGCTCAAAGCCAACAAGACCGGCGACCTGAACAACAAACCGGTCGGCACCGGCCCGTTCATCTTCCAGCGTTACGCCAAGGACGCCCAGGTGCGTTTCAAGGCCAACCCGGACTACTTCCGTGGCAAGCCACCGGCTGATGCGCTGGTCCTGGCGATTGCCACCGACAACAACGTGCGCCTGCAAAAGCTCAAGGCCAACGAGTGCCAGATCGCGCTGTATCCAAAACCGGATGACATCCCGAGCATCAAGAAAGACACCAACCTGAAGGTTGATGAGCTGAACGCGATGACCGTCTCCTATGTCGCCATGAACACCTCCCGCAAGTACATGAGCGACGTGCGGGTGCGCAAAGCCATCGACATCGCGTTCGACAAAGAGGCCTATGTCAATGCGCTGTTCGGCAAGGGCAATGCGACGGTGGCGGTCAACCCGTACCCGGACACCCTGCTGGGCTACAACCATAAACTGACCAACCCGCCTCGCGACCTCGACAAGGCTCGTGCCCTGCTCAAGGAAGCCGGTGTGCCGGATGGCACCGTGTTCACCCTGTTCACCCGTAACGGCGGTGGCCCGACCAACCCTAATCCGATGCTCGGCGCACAAATGATGCAGGCAGATCTGGCCAAGGTCGGCATCAAGGTCGATATTCGTGTCATGGAATGGGGCGAAATGCTCAAGCGCGCGAAGAACGGCGAGCACGATATGGTGTCCGCCGGTTGGGCAGGCGATAACGGCGACCCGGATAACTTCCTGACGCCTATGCTCAGTTGTGAGGCCGCCAAGAACGGCGAAAACTACGCTCGCTGGTGCAATGAAAAGTTCCAGGCGCTGATCGACGAAGCACGGGCCAAAGTGAACCCGGCTGAACGCACGGCGCTCTACGAACAGGCCCAGGACGTTTTCAATCAGGACCAGCCATGGATCAGCATGGCGCACACCCGCATGTTCACTGCAATGCGCACCAACGTAGAGGGCTATCACATTAGCCCCCTCACCACTAACAACTTCGCCACCACCCAGGTGAAGTAGATAAGAAACGCCCGGCCTCGCTGACCCCAGCGAGGCTGGGCACGCCTAACCGGCTGATGAGGTACCACACAAGATGTTTAGTTTTATTGCCCGCCGATTGGGGTTACTGATCCCCACGTTCTTCGGCATCACCTTGCTGACTTTCGCGTTGATCCGCATGATTCCTGGCGACCCCGTGGAAGTGATGATGGGCGAACGTCGGGTCGACCCCGAAATGCATGCTCAGGCAATGGAACGCCTAGGTCTGAACAAACCGCTGTATGCCCAATACCTGGATTACATTGGCAAACTGGCCCACGGCGATCTCGGCGAATCCTTGCGTACCCGTGAAAGCGTCTGGACCGAGTTCAGCTCTCTATTCCCCGCGACCCTGGAACTGGCCTCGGCCGCCATGTTGTTCGCCGGCATCCTGGGCCTTCTGGCCGGGGTGATCGCGGCACTCAAGCGAGGGTCCCTGTTCGACCATGGGGTAATGGGTGTCTCCCTGGCGGGATACTCGATGCCGATCTTCTGGTGGGGCCTGATCCTGATCATGTTCTTCTCGGTGAGCCTGGGCTGGACCCCGGTATCCGGGCGGATCGACCTGCTCTACGACATCGAGCCACGCACCGGCTTCATGCTCATCGATACGTTGCTGGCCGATGACGTCGGAGCGTTCTTCGATGCCCTGCATCACCTGATCCTGCCAGCCATCGTGCTCGGCACCATCCCGCTCGCGGTGATTGCGCGGATGACCCGTTCCTCGATGCTCGAAGTGCTGCGTGAAGACTACATCCGTACCGCCCGCGCCAAAGGCCTGTCGCCGGCGCGCGTGGTGTTCGTGCATGGCCTGCGCAATGCGCTGATTCCGGTACTGACGGTGGTCGGCCTGCAAGTCGGCACGCTGCTGGCCGGCGCGGTCCTGACCGAAACCATCTTTTCCTGGCCCGGCATCGGCAAATGGCTGATCGAAGCCATTGGCGCACGGGACTATCCCGTGGTGCAAAACGGCATCCTGTTAATCGCCTGCCTGGTGATTCTGGTCAACTTCGTAGTGGACATCCTCTACGGCTTTGCCAACCCACGCATCCGTCATCAGCGCTGAGATCAATGACCATGACCACTCTCACTACACCGGTAGCAGTCGATCAAAGCCTGCTGTATCCGTCGCCCTACAAAGAATTCTGGCACGCGTTCTCCAGGAACAAAGGCGCCGTCGCCGGCCTGATGTTCATGCTGCTGGTGATTTTCTGCGCGATCTTCGCCCCATGGGTCGCACCGCATAACCCGAGCGAACAGTACCGTGACTTCCTGCTGACCCCGCCGTCCTGGCTGGAAAACGGGCAGTTCCAGTTCCTGCTGGGGACCGATGAACTCGGTCGCGACCTGCTGTCGCGCTTGATCCACGGTTCACGCCTGTCCTTGATGATCGGCCTGTCGTCGGTGGTGATGTCGCTGATCCCGGGCATCCTGCTGGGGTTGTTCGCCGGGTTCTTCCCGCGCGTGCTCGGCCCGACCATCATGCGCCTGATGGACGTCATGCTGGCCCTGCCGTCCCTGCTGCTGGCCGTGGCGATCGTCGCCATCCTCGGCCCTGGCCTGATCAACACCGTGATCGCGATCGCCGTGGTGTCTCTGCCGTCCTATGTTCGTCTGACCCGTGCCGCGGTAATGGGCGAACTGAACCGCGACTACGTGACCGCCGCGCGCCTGGCCGGTGCCGGTCTGCCACGCCTGATGTTCATCACCGTGCTGCCCAACTGCATGGCGCCGCTGATCGTTCAGGCCACCCTGAGCTTTTCCTCGGCGATTCTCGATGCCGCGGCACTGGGCTTCCTCGGCCTTGGCGTACAACCGCCAACCCCTGAGTGGGGCACCATGCTGGCTTCGGCTCGCGACTACATCGAACGCGCCTGGTGGGTGGTGAGCTTGCCTGGTTTGACCATTTTGCTCAGCGTGCTGGCAATCAACTTGATGGGTGACGGCCTGCGCGATGCGCTGGACCCGAAACTCAAGAACGCCGCCTGAGGAGATTCAAATGTCACTGTTAGAAATCAAGAATCTCAACGTTCGCTTCGGCGACGCCAACGCCGTTCCGGTGGTCGACGGTCTCGACATTACCGTGGAAAAAGGCGAAGTGCTGGCCATCGTCGGCGAATCGGGTTCCGGCAAGTCCGTGACCATGATGGCGCTGATGGGCCTGATCGAGCATCCGGGGATCGTCACCGCCGACGCCCTGAATTTCGACGGCAAGAACATGCTCGCGCTCAGCAACCGTCAGCGTCGGCAAATCGTCGGCAAAGACCTGGCCATGGTCTTCCAGGACCCGATGACCGCGCTGAACCCGAGCTATACCGTGGGCTTCCAAATCGAAGAAGTGCTGCGTCTGCACCTGAAAATGTCCGGCAAGCAAGCCCGCGCTCGCGCCATCGAACTGCTGGAAAAAGTGGAAATCCCAGGCGCCGCCAGCCGTATGGATGCCTACCCGCATCAACTCTCCGGCGGTATGAGCCAGCGTGTTGCAATCGCCATGGCGATTGCCGGCGAACCGAAACTGCTGATCGCCGACGAACCGACCACCGCGCTCGACGTCACGATCCAGGCGCAGATCATGGACCTGCTGCTGGCCCTGCAGAAAGAACAGAACATGGGCCTGGTGCTGATTACTCACGACCTCGCGGTCGTGGCCGAAACCGCCCAGCGTGTGTGCGTGATGTACGCCGGCCAAGCGGTTGAAGTCGGTCAGGTGCCACAACTGTTCGACATTCCGGCGCACCCCTACAGCGAAGCGCTGCTCAAGGCCATTCCAGAACACAGCCTGGGTGCTGCGCGCCTGTCGACGCTACCGGGCATTGTTCCCGGTCGTTACGACCGTCCGCAAGGTTGCCTGCTGTCGCCGCGCTGCCCGTACGTGCAAGACAACTGCCGCACCCAGCGTCCAGCCCTTGACCAGAAAAGCAACAGCCTCGCCCGCTGCTTCTACCCGTTGAACCAGGAGGTGGCGTAATGGCCGTCGTACTTACCGCCCGCAACCTGACCCGTCACTACGAAGTGTCCCGTGGCCTGTTCAAGGGCCATGCGACCGTGCGTGCCCTCAACGGTGTGTCGTTCGAACTGGAAGCCGGCAAGACCCTCGCTGTCGTGGGTGAGTCCGGTTGCGGCAAATCCACCCTGGCCCGTGCCCTGACGCTGATCGAAGAACCTTCCTCCGGCTCGTTGAAAATCGCCGGGCAGGAAGTCGCCGGCGCCGACAAGGCTCAGCGCAAGCAACTGCGCAAAGATGTGCAGATGGTGTTCCAGAGCCCTTACGCATCGCTGAACCCACGACAGAAAGTCGGTGATCAGCTTGCAGAGCCGCTGCTGATCAACACCAACCTCAGTGCCGCCGAACGTCGCGAGAAAGTCCAGGCGATGATGAAGCAGGTGGGCTTGCGTCCCGAGCACTACCAGCGCTATCCGCACATGTTCTCCGGCGGTCAGCGCCAACGGATCGCCCTGGCCCGCGCGATGATGCTGCAGCCGAAAGTGCTGGTGGCGGACGAACCGACCTCGGCGCTGGACGTGTCGATTCAGGCGCAGGTGCTCAACCTGTTCATGGATTTGCAGCAAGAGTTCAACACCGCCTACGTGTTCATCTCCCACAACCTGGCGGTGGTACGCCACGTTGCCGATCACGTGATGGTGATGTACCTCGGCCGTCCAGTGGAAATGGGCCCGAAAGAGGACATCTACACCCGTCCCCTGCACCCATACACCCAGGCGCTGTTGTCGGCGACGCCGACCATCCACCCGGATCCGGACAAGCCGAAAATCAAGATCGTCGGCGAACTGCCAAACCCGTTGAACCCGCCGTCCGGCTGCGCCTTCCACAAGCGTTGCCCGTACGCGACCGAGCGCTGTGCCATCGAAGAGCCGGCCCTGCGCCTGCTCGACACACGCCAAGTGGCTTGCCACTACGCCGAGCAGTTCCTGGACGGCGCGGCATAAAAAATGTGGGAGCGAGCCTGCTCGCGATTGCGCTGTGTCAGTCGGCATGAATGCAGACGGTCATGACGCTTTCGCGAGCAAGCACATTCCCACAGGGATATTTGACCTGTTCACCAACCTCTTCTGCCTCGATTGCGCATCAGTCAGGCAGACGGGGTTTTCTTTTGCCTGTCATTCAGGCTCAAGTGTCGTCTTCGTTGCTGTCGGAGTCGTCGGTGGTCGAGTCGTCTTCTTCCGAACTGCTCGATTCCGATGCGGCGAGCATCAGCTCGCTGTGCACGCCTTGCCCGCTCCAGGCCTGCTCATCATGATTCGTGCACTCCGCCCACGCCGCTGACGTGCCGAGGGATAGCATCACCAAAACCTTCAGCAGCAACACAATGCGTTGAATAATGCTCATAGCCGATTCCATCCTTTCTTGGGTGAAGCATGGGTGCCGGAATGGCGCAGAGAGAAATTTAGCGCGATTCTCCAGGCAGGACGCTAACGAAGGTCGGGAAATGCCGCGAGAAGGGAGATTGGTTTCGAATAATGCCTATAACCAGATCAACTAAGTGATGCGGGCTCGCTGCGCACGGAAGGAAGAACCCTTTTATGCCCGGACAATCGAGTCGCTTGATAAACCAGCGGTATGGAGAACATCGCCAGCGCCGCGCTTGCGAACCAAACGCTATGCCCGCCGAAATGGCCATACAGCTGGCCACCCAGCACGGGAGAAACCAACGCACTCGCACTCCAGCTCATGAAGAAGAGCCCAAAGTACTGGCCGCTTTTTCCGGCCTGGGCATGCTGCATCACCAACACATTCAGCGGCGGCATGAACAGCGCCTCACCCAGCGTCCAGATCACCGTCGTCAGGCAGGCGTAAAACAGCCCGGAACCCAGTGGCAACATGCCCAGCCCGACCGCCAGCATCAAACACCCCGCCACCAGTTGCCGTCGCACGCCCCACCGCTCCCCCCAATGGGACAGTGGAATTTGCAGCAACACCACCAGCGTCGCATTGAGACCGAACTGCCAGCCAATGGCTTCGGTGCTCAACCGATAGTAATCACGTAGATAGTTGCCCAACATGCTGTAGACCGTATCGAACGCCATTCCAAGCAGGACCGCTGCGGCTAACAACCAGAGGAATGGTTTGTCGCGATGCGGTACACCCGAACCCGCCTCTGCATCAGGCGTTTCGTCAGCCGTCAGCACCGGTCGACGCCATGTCGTTCGGACAAACCAGAGCAATGCCAGCAAGGTCATGGCCGCGCTGACGAAAAATACCCAGCGAAAACCGGATTGTGCCAACACCCCGCCCAATACCCCGGCAACGGCCATCCCGAGGTTTCTGGCGACACGGCTCAAAGCCTGCGCACGCGAACGCTGTGCAACTTCGCAATACTCCATGATCAGCCGCTGATGCAGTGTACGAATCGCCCCGTCGAGGATTCCACTGAGCAACAGCAGGCCGGCCAGCAGTGGCACTTGCGTGATCAGCCCCAGCAAAACCAGAACCCACACCGAGACAAAAAACAGTGCAGCGGTCAGCCGCGCCGTGCGGACATGATCGCTCAGCCATCCGCCCAGCATCGACCCGACCAGCAAGCCCGCGCCATAAGCGGATAACAGCCAGCCGACGGTTTCAATCGCCAGCCCCAGCTCCTGGCGCAGGTACAACGCCATGAACAGCTTGACCATGCTGCTCAGACGATTGATGAACAGCAGCGCCGCCAGCACCCAGGCCATGGTGCTGAAATAGCCGTCCCGCCGCAGCAGGTGAATCAGCCTATGGGGCATTCCATTGATCCTTGAAAAGGCCACGTGCGTGAGCTTCGAACACTAGACGTCAGGGATCAGGTTGTCGCGGGCAAAAACACCGAATATGCAAAACAGGAGGCAAGCCACAGGCGAACTGGAAAAAGCCTACATGGGACATGGTGCGGCTCGCCGCCCGGACAATAAAAAGCCCCGAGGCTCGCGCATCGGGGCTTTGGGGTTTGCAACTCAGCGCTTAGTGATGCTCACGCGTTGCACGGAATTTCACGTCCGGCCAACGCTCTTCCATCAGCGCCAGGTTGACCCGGGTCGGGGCCAGGTAGGTCAGGTGACCGCCGCCGTCGAGGGCGAGGTTTTCCACGGCCTTGTTGGTGAATTCCTCAAGTTTCTTCTTGTCGCCAGATTCGATCCAGCGCGCGGAATACACGGTGATCGGCTCGTAGGAGCACTCGACCTTGTATTCCTCTTTCAAACGGCTGGCGACCACATCGAACTGCAGCACACCGACGGCGCCGAGAATGATGTCGTTGCTGCGCTCGGGGAAGAACACCTGGGTGGCGCCTTCTTCGGCGAGTTGCTGCAAGCCCTGGCGCAGTTGCTTGGATTTCAGTGGATCGCGCAGGCGTACGCGGCGGAACAGTTCCGGGGCGAAGTGCGGGATGCCGGTGAAACCCAGGGCTTCGCCTTCGGTGAAGGTGTCGCCGATCTGGATGGTGCCGTGGTTGTGCAGGCCGATGATGTCGCCGGCGAACGCTTCTTCCAGTTGCTCACGCTCGGAGGAGAAGAAGGTCAGCGCGTCGCCGATCCGCACGTCCTTGCCGGTGCGCACATGGCGCATCTTCATGCCTTTTTCGTACTTGCCGGAGCAAATGCGCATGAAGGCGATGCGGTCGCGGTGTTTGGGGTCCATGTTCGCCTGGATCTTGAACACGAAACCACTGAACTTCTCTTCCACTGGTTCAACGGTACGCTCGTTGGCGACACGGGCCAGTGGTTGCGGTGCCCAGTCGACCACAGCGTCGAGCACGTGATCGACACCGAAGTTACCCAGCGCGGTACCGAAGAACACCGGGGTCAGTTGGCCGTCGAGGAATTCCTGTTGATTGAATTCGTGGCAGGCGCCCTGCACCAGTTCCAGCTGCTCGATGAAACGCTCGTACTCGTCACCCAAGTGCGCGCGCGCTTCATCGGAATCGAGCTTCTCGATGATTTTGGTTTCGGTGCGCTCATGACCGTGGCCGGCGGTGTAGACAATGATGTAATCGTCGGCGAGGTGATAAACACCCTTGAAGTCGCGGTAGCAACCGATCGGCCAGGTAATCGGCGCGGCCTTGATCTTCAGGACCGCTTCGATTTCGTCGAGCAGTTCGATCGGGTCGCGGATGTCACGGTCGAGTTTGTTGATGAAGCTGACGATCGGCGTGTCACGCAGACGGCAGACGTCCATCAGCGCGATGGTGCGTGGCTCTACACCCTTACCGCCGTCGAGGACCATCAATGCCGAGTCCACCGCAGTCAGGGTGCGGTAGGTATCTTCGGAGAAGTCTTCGTGGCCCGGGGTGTCGAGCAGGTTGATCATGTGGTCGCGATACGGGAACTGCATGACCGACGTGGTAATGGAGATACCCCGTTGTTTTTCCATTTCCATCCAGTCGGAGGTGGCATGGCGGTCGGATTTGCGAGACTTCACCGTGCCGGCAACCGCAATCGCCTTGCCCATCAGCAAGAGCTTCTCGGTGATGGTGGTCTTACCGGCATCGGGGTGGGAAATAATGGCGAAAGTGCGGCGTTTCGCGACTTCGGCGGCCTGTTTGGTCATGGGAAATCGCCTGGCGGTGATTCAAAAAAGGGCGGCGAGTATAGCTTAAAAAGTGATCTACGGACCACCACGCACAGGAGCTGCCGATGGCCGTAATCAGCGCGGCCAGCCCCTTCCTGGTGGCTAAATGCTGCTGATTATGGAACCTTTTAAACGCTGGAGACGTCCACTCCCCTGTTACGACCCATCGTCAGGGGCTGAAAAATCAGCAAGTTAGCCTGACGAGGCTGCGCTTATGGCTCGATTTCATGCCGTTTTTACCGGCACTGACAGAGCTGCTTATCGCGAACATTTTCTTCGGCAGCCAGCAATGGCATTGCCATACGAAGTGGTGTTCGCCGACTGAAAAAAGGAGTCCGCCTGTGGCTATCCGCTATGGCAAAGGGCTGACAGGAGGTGCGGTTGTCGTCGCCCTTCTGGCCCTGCTGGTCCACTGGATTGGCATCAACACCATCGAACAGTACCGCGACGATTTGCTGTTTTACCTGCAAGCTCATCTGATTCTTGTCCTCGCTTCCATGCTGGCCGCCCTCGTTGTGGGCATCCCCGCCGGTATCTTCTTGAGCCGCCCAACCCTGATTGGCCGTGCCGAACGCTTCATGCAGATCTTCAACATCGGCAACACCGTGCCGCCACTCGCCGTACTGGCCATCGCCCTGGGCATCCTCGGCATCGGCAGCGGTCCGGCAATCTTCGCTCTGTTCCTGGCCTCGCTGTTGCCGATCGTGCGCAACACCTATGAAGGGCTGAAAAACGTCCAGGGCTCGCTCAAGGAAGCCGCCGTCGGCATCGGTATGACCCCGACTCAGGTGCTGTGCCGGGTCGAATTGCCGAATGCCGTGCCGATCATCATCGGCGGCGTGCGCGTGGCGCTGGCGATCAACGTCGGGACCGCGCCGCTGGCGTTCCTGATTGGCGCCAACAGTCTGGGCAGCCTGATTTTCCCCGGCATTGCCCTGAACAATCAGCCGCAACTGCTGCTCGGCGCGGCCAGCACCGCCCTGCTGGCCTTGCTGCTCGACGGTCTGGTGACACTCGCCAGCCGCCTCTGGCTCGAACGCGGCCTGCGCCCGTCTTAAGCCTCGGCAAAGGAATTCTCATGAAGACATCAAGCTTTTTACTAGGCTGCGTTCTGCTGCTCGCAGGATTTACCCAAGCCGCTGAAAAACCGCTAATCCGCATCGGCGCCCGGGTGTTCACCGAACAAACCCTGCTCGCGGAAATCACTTCCCAATACCTGCGCACCAAGGGTTACGACACCCAAGTGACCGGTGGCCTGGGCAGCAATCTGGCCCGCAGTGCCCACGAAAGCGGCCAACTGGACATGCTCTGGGAATACACCGGTGTATCGCTGGTGGCTTACAACCATGTCACTGAAAAACTCGACAGCGCGCAGTCCTACGCCCGGGTGAAAGAGCTCGACGGAAAAAAAGGCCTGGTCTGGCTGACTCCGTCGAAATTCAGCAACACCTACGCCCTGGCCCTGCCGGAAAAAACCGCGAAGGCTTACCCGCAGATCAACACCATCAGCCAGTTGAACGAGGTGTTGCAAGCCGAGGCGAAGACTAATCACCTCGTCGCGCTAGACACCGAATTCGCCAACCGTTCCGACGGTTTGGGCGGCATGGTCGACCGCTATGGCATGAACCTGACCCGCAACAACATTCGCCAGATGGATGCCGGGCTGGTCTACACCGCCCTGCGCAACGGCCAGGTGTTCGCCGGCCTGGTCTACACCACCGACGGTCGCTTGAACGCCTTCAAACTCAAGTTGCTTGAAGACGACAAGCATTACTTCCCCGACTACACCGCCGCGCCGGTGGTGCGCCAGGCCTACCTCGATGCCCACCCGAAACTCGCCGAAGAGCTCAAGCCACTGGCCGAACTGTTCGACGACGCCACCATGCGCCAGCTCAACGCACGGGTCGATGTCGATCACGAAAGCCCTTCATCCGTTGCCGCCGATTTCCTGCGCCAGCATCCACTGCTGTCTGTTCAATAAGGCAGAGGAGAAAAAGACATGGAATTTCTCAACGCCTTTTCCCATCTCGATTGGCCGCTAGTGCTGCACCTGACCTGGCAGCACATCACCCTGGTTGGCATCGCGGTAACGCTGGCGATTCTGGTCGGCGTGCCGCTGGGCATCCTGATGACCCGCTTCCCGACATTGGCCGGCCCGTTGCAAGCCAGCGCCACGGTTTTGCTGACCGTGCCGTCGATTGCGCTATTCGGCCTGCTGTTGCCGTTCTATTCCAGGTTCGGCCAGGGCCTGGGCCCGATGCCGGCAATCACCGCCGTGTTTCTCTATTCGCTGCTGCCGATCATGCGTAACACCTACCTGGCGCTGACCGGCGTGGAACCCGGCATTCGCGAAGCCGCCCGCGGTATCGGCATGACCTTCGGTCAGCGCCTGCGCATGGTTGAACTGCCGATCGCCGTGCCGGTGATCCTCGCCGGCGTACGCACCGCCGTAGTGATGAACATCGGCGTGATGACCATCGCCGCCACCATCGGCGCCGGTGGCCTCGGTGTACTCATCCTCGCTTCCATCAGCCGCAGCGACATGTCGATGCTTATCGTCGGCGCGGTGCTGGTCAGTCTCCTGGCCATCTTCGCCGACCTGCTTCTGCAATGGCTGCAACGCACGCTGACTCCAAAAGGACTGCTCAAATGATCGAACTTCAAAACCTCAGCAAGACCTTCCAAAGCAACGGCAAAGATGTGAACGCCGTGGACTCGGTGAGCCTGACCGTCAACGAAGGCGAGATCTGTGTGTTCCTCGGGCCATCGGGCTGCGGCAAGAGCACCACGCTGAAGATGATCAACCGGTTGATCAAACCGACCTCGGGCAAGATCCTGATCAACGGCGAAGACACCACCGACCTCGACGAAGTGACGCTGCGCCGCAACATCGGTTATGTGATCCAGCAGATCGGTCTGTTCCCGAACATGACCATCGAGGAAAACATCACCATCGTTCCGCGCCTGCTCGGCTGGGACAAACAGAAATGCCACGACCGCGCCCGCGAGTTGATGAGCATGATCAAGCTTGAGCCCAAGCAATACCTGACTCGCTACCCCCGTGAATTGTCCGGCGGCCAACAGCAGCGGATCGGGGTGATTCGTGCGCTGGCGGCGGATGCACCGTTGTTGTTGATGGACGAACCGTTCGGTGCGGTCGACCCGATCAACCGCGAGATGATCCAGAACGAGTTTTTCGAAATGCAACGGGCGCTGAATAAGACCGTGATCATGGTCAGCCACGACATCGACGAAGCCATCAAGCTCGGCGACAAGATCGCGATTTTCCGCGCCGGCAAGTTGTTGCAGATCGACCACCCAGACACCTTGCTCGCGCATCCTGCGGACGATTTTGTCAGCAACTTCGTCGGCCAGGACAGCACGCTCAAACGCTTGCTGCTGGTGAAGGCTGAAGATGCGGCGGACAACGCGCCGTCGGTGAGCCCGGAAACCCCGGTGGCCGAAGCGCTGGAATTGATGGACGAACTGGACCGGCGCTACGTGGTGGTGACCTGCGCCGAGAACAAGGCCTTGGGCTATGTGCGTCGGCGCGACCTGCATCGCCAGACCGGCACCTGCGCGCAATACCGGCGCGAGTTCAACGCCACCGCGGCGTATGACGAACATTTGCGCATCCTGCTGTCGCGTATGTACGAGTTCAACCGCTCGTGGTTGCCGGTGATGGATGCCGAGCGGGTGTTTCTGGGGGAAGTGACTCAGGAATCGATTGCGGAATATTTGAGCTCCGGCAAGTCCCGTGGGGGCAAGACCAGCATTGTTTCACCTGCGGAAACCGCGTTGGCCTGATCTGTCTGAGGCTCTAGTGCTTTTGTGGCGAGGGAGCTTGCTCCCGTTCGGCTGCGAAGCAGTCGTGAAGTCAGCCGATGCGATCCTTCTGAAGAACCGCATTGCCTGATTTTGGGGGCGCTACGCGGCCCAGCGGGAGCAAGCTCCCTCGCCACAAAAGCCAAGCAAGCTCCCTTCTAAAATCCTTGTCTTGGGAACATCACACTGTCACGCAGGTCAGCTACATCATTAGCTGCAAGGGACCGCACGACGGAAGCGTGCAAAAACGCGACATTTTTTGTTGATCTCAAGCCCCTCACGCCCTAAAGTTCGCGCCGAACGTCCATGCTGGAAACGATCCATCCGGCTCAAGTACTGACGACGAGACAGCAAGGCCAAGGGAAGCACCGCCTCCCATGGCCTTTTTGCTTTCGGCGACATGCCTTGGGAAGTAGGCGAACCAAAGTGGGGATACGGAGGGCGTTCATTTGCACCCATTGATAATTTCAGTTTGCCAGTAGGAGTTCCCAGCATGTCGATCAACGTCGAAGACTATTTCGCGCGCGAAACCTTCCAGAAAATGAAGGCCTTCGCCGACAAACAAGAAACCCCGTTCGTGGTGATCGACACCGCGATGATCGCCCAGGCTTATGACGACCTGCGTGCCGGTTTCGAATTCGCCAAGGTCTACTACGCGGTCAAGGCCAACCCGGCCGTGGAAATCATCGACCTGCTCAAAGAGAAAGGCTCGAGCTTCGACATCGCCTCGATCTATGAGCTGGACAAAGTGCTGAGCCGTGGCGTCAGCGCCGACCAGATCAGCTACGGCAACACCATCAAGAAATCCAAAGACATTCGCTACTTCTACGACAAGGGCGTGCGCCTGTACGCCACCGACTCCGAAGCCGACCTGCGCAACATCGCCAAGGCCGCTCCGGGTTCGAAAGTCTACGTGCGTATCCTGACTGAAGGCTCGACCACTGCCGACTGGCCTTTGTCGCGCAAATTCGGCTGCCAGACCGACATGGCCATGGACCTGCTGATCCTGGCTCGTGACCTGGGCCTGGTGCCGTACGGCATCTCGTTCCACGTCGGTTCGCAGCAGCGCGACATCAGCGTCTGGGACGCGGCAATCGCCAAGGTCAAAGTGATCTTCGAACGTCTGAAAGAAGAAGACGGCATCCACCTGAAGCTGATCAACATGGGTGGCGGCTTCCCGGCCAACTACATCACCCGCACCAACAGCCTGGAAACCTACTCTGAAGAAATCATCCGCTTCCTGAAGGAAGACTTCGGCGATGACCTGCCGGAAATCATCCTGGAGCCGGGCCGTTCGCTGATCGCCAACGCCGGCATTCTGGTCAGCGAAGTGGTGCTGGTGGCGCGTAAATCCCGTACCGCTGTAGAGCGTTGGGTGTACACGGATGTGGGCAAGTTCTCCGGCCTGATCGAAACCATGGACGAAGCCATCAAGTTCCCGATCTGGACCGAGAAGAAAGGCGAGATGGAAGAAGTGGTCATCGCCGGCCCGACCTGCGACAGCGCCGACATCATGTACGAAAACTACAAGTACGGTTTGCCGCTGAACCTGGCGATCGGCGATCGTTTGTACTGGCTGTCGACCGGCGCGTACACCACCAGCTACAGCGCCGTTGAGTTCAATGGCTTCCCGCCGCTGAAGTCGTTTTACGTTTAAAGGCCTTTGCTGGATTTAACCTGCCAGCGTGACAACTAAAAAGCCCATGACGAGTCATGGGCTTTTTTTTATTGGTTGAGCTTGCGCGACATCTTCATCAGCTGTCCAGACATCTCCTTGACCTCCACAAGCGACCTGTCAGTCATTGTCAGCCCCGTCCCTGAACGAGAAAGGGACCGCGCAGGGTGGTTAGCCTGTAACTCGGATCGCGCGTCGGCGAGAAAATATTGAAGTCGATAGCAAAAGTCAGTGAGATTATCCACGGCACTGTTAGCTCTGATACGCATGTTCTTCAATCGAGTAACGTGGTCGCGCGCTTGCTCTAGCCGCGCCTGTTCAGAATGTCCAAGTTCAGGATCGTATTGCATGCCTGGCAGCCCTAACTTTCGAATCGTGTAATACGCCTCGATTTTCGGTATCGGAGCGTCACAACTGCACAAGGCCAACGTCAAGGACTCGATAAACCGAACAAAAATGCTGTGCAATGTTTCACCAATTGCTGTGACCGCACTCCTAAACCTCATGATTGCGCTTTCACATTGATTCAGCCGATTCCAGAGTTCACGCATCAGGTCAATCACGTCCTTGGGAGGTGCATTCCCCCACCCCGAGGAACGGGTCAGACTGAACCCTTTGATATCGAGTGAGTTGATCTTGAGTCGACGATCCACGATGGTTTTGCTCAGGCTGTGAAACTCCTCAATAAACGTCCGAGTATCGAGTACCGCCTTCCCACTCAGCTCACCCATAATCGGTATCGCGATTCTAATGCCATGCCAGGCATCCGTATTCCCCTTGGCTGTTTGTATCAGCATCCTGGAATTGGGCGGTGTCAATATTGCATGCTGCCTACTGTAAGAATCGGTAAAGCCTTGAATTTCCCTTAGCACTGGCGGGAGATTGTCTAAAAAATCTATGTACTCTTTGAGAGCGGTAAAGTTCCCCTCTTCCAACAGATAATCGCGCACCGAAAAAAATCCTTAATACATTAAATAAAGATGCCAGCAAGCCGCGGCTTGCCAACATCACACAGCCGAACCTCAATCAACGATAGCTTGGCATTATCATTGTGGCCGGTTGATTCAAGGATTAGGTTCGGAAAGCGGAGCAAGAAATAGCGTGAAGGCCTTAACCTCGTCTAAAAACTGCAATACGCGCTCATCAGCAGGAATAGAGTTGTTATCAACCGCTACGTTGAACTTGTCAAACGCTACCACCGCCTTTTTATATTCAGCACAGTACAGCTTGTTCTGATCATCAATTAAATTGATAGTTTCGATGAATTCAATATTCTTGTTCGACGCTTCAATAAGCGTAACTTCAATAGCAATCCTGCCGAGCAGCTCCGCGACTTTTGCGCTTAGCTTCTTGCTCTCCGCCAGCATAAAAGAAAAGCTGATGCCTTTAGCAATATCACCGATAGACTTTTGTAACTGCTCGACGGCAAACATGACCAATTGAATTTCCGAAGGCGCCATGCCCAGGGCTTTCAGTTTATCGATCGTCAGATTGATATTTTTACTCAGGTCATCCAGTCCGTTTTTTTCGATTGCGCTAATAGCATCAGAGACGACTTTCAGGTCAGCACGTCGCTTGGTCAGTTCCGTCTGCAGATCTGTCTGGCGCTGATCGGCAGTTTGAATGTCCCTCTTTAGACCAGAAACAAAATCGAGCATCATTTTCCTATCAAAAGCAATCGAGATATTACGGAGACTGTCTTTGCTCTTATTGGCGCTTTCCTTAACCGACTCACACGCCTCTTGCATCGTCTCTTCAATCTCTCCCACGATGGCGTTAATCGTCTCTTGATCCGCCCCGCCACTGACTTCATCTTTTAACTCGGATTCTAGCCCGCCCAGCGTCTTACGGGCTTTCTCAAGTTCATTCTTACTATTGAAAGCAGATGACTGTAGCGTACGCGCGCTGATAAAAACGTTATCGACCAAACCCGCGAAACGTTTGTGCACGTTAGGAAGGTACTGCCAAACAATGAACAAGGCATCAGCAGTCGCGCGATCGTCACGCATTTTGCTCTTGGTCTGCGACAACAACTTAAGATCGATGAGCGGATAACGCTCAAGCACACCTGCAAAATTCTCAATCCTCCGGGCCATAACTTTTACTCCATATTTCGCCTGATACTCCTTATCCGCTTGATCGAATACATCGATCAGCTGGCCGGCCACACTCTCCACTTCCTTCCATGAATCGGCTACCTGTCCAAACCTCGTCATAAATCTCGCAAGTCGTAAGGCATCTTTTATTCCAGACATGGTTTCTTCGGAATCATTGACGTACGAATCGATGACGTTCCACACGTACCTTAGATTATTAGTTGCTACTTCGGCATCAATAGCGACCAACTTGGTATTTTGTAAGTCCTTCTCGACTTCTTTCAACGAAGCCAGCGTTCTGTCCTTGCTCTTGAGACTGAGGAGATCAGCCTCTTGTGCTTCATTTTCCGCACGTCTTGTAGCCCGTATGTTCTCAGCTTCCACACCGTGATAGATCGCCATACCCAAACCAAAAATGTTCAAGCCGGCCGCAGCCTCCAGGGATTTGACCACCAACGCCTTATATTGGGAGTCCAACTCGTCGATGCGCAGCGCTCGTTCGGTAATTTTTTTATTAAGCGCTTCAACCTCACCGGTGTACTGATTGTTTCCGATCAGCACCAATTTCCGCTTGATTTCAGGAATCACTACACTTTCAAGCTGATCGCCAAAGGTATCCAAATCAGCTTTAATATCATTGGTTGTCCTCTTATAAGCGTCAATCCTGTTACGGATGTCTTTCAGATATTCACCCAACTCCGAGACAGTACCCGGGTCCAATTCAATACCAGGAAAGACACCTTTCCAATCAAGTTTTAATTTATTCAAATCCTCCAGTGTTTTAACGTTGTAGTCCTTAATCAATTTTACGGCGGCCTCAGTGTTGCACTCAGCCTCCATGCCGCTGCGCCAGCTCTGCATATTGGAGCCAAATTTCTTCAGGTCTTCGCCTGTTAGCATGATTCGATGCCGCAGTGGCGTCCATAAACTGGCATGCCTGCGAATAAGCTGGAACGTCAACAGGAAATCCTGTGCCTTCAGCCCACGCCCCCCATCATCGTTAGGCCCATAATTCAGATAATCGATAACAGCACCCAGGGTTTCTGGAAACGCCAACCCGATGGCTACGTATTCTTTAAGGCTGATAATTTGCTCTTTGGTTAATATCAGACCGGTACTGCGAGTCATATTCTCCACTCCCCCTTTCGAGGCAAGTGCGAACGCTTTCGGTAACGCTACAGCCAACTCGGAAACTTTTTCATAGTCGGCATTTTTTAACGCTTCATCTCGTAACTTCTCATAACTCATGGATTCACTCCTTTGATCACTCGCTACGCACTCACTTACACGTGATATGCACCTAACATCAGACCTTCCAATGGCCTGAAAAAAGACTAATCCAACTACCGAACCACTGTCAAAATATCTGCACCAACAAACTAATTAAAAACAATACCAATCAGAACTTACAAATCCGGCACAGCACCAATAACAGCTTATTAAAAAACCACGACAAAAGCCTCACACGCCGAAGCGCCGTGAGGGTTGAAGCAAATTTGGAAAATACTGCCTTGATTTAAAGACTCTGGATCAACAGCCGTTGGTCAAACTCTCGGACCTGTCCAGATAAGCTGCAGCCAGTTCAGTTAAACCGAACTGTCGCAACGTTTGTGCTGCGCCTCGCAGAAAGCTCGGATTACCCGCCAATATTGCCTTGTATAACCAGACCAAGGCTTGATCGATTTGCCCCCTTTCGACCAAACAAGTGCCATAGCTGAATTGTCCACGGAAGTCGCCACCTTCTGCGGAACGACGATACCAATCGATAGCATCGACAAGGTTGGCTTCACAAAACTGCCCTTCTTCCAGATAACGACCGAGCAGGTTCATGGACTTCGCATGCCCCAGTTCGGCCGCCTGCCGATACAGATTCAGGGCTTGCAACTGATCTTCCATCACCCCACGCCCCGTCGCCAACAGGTTGGCGTAGTTGTACATCGCCCAATCCAGCCCGGCTTCGGCTGCGATCCAATAATGTCGCGCGGCTATCGAGGCATCGGCAACACAACCCCAACCATGCTCATGACAACGACCGAGCATATTGCGCGCCATCAAGTGCCCGCGCTGAGCCGCAATCTCGAACCAGCGCCGCGCCAGCGGCTGATCCCGCTCGATACCCCGCCCGTCCAGCAAAATCTGTCCCAGCAAGGCCTGGGCATCCAGCACATCTTCACGGGCGGCGATCAGAATCGCCTGGGCTGCGCGCGCCGGGCTTTCCTCCAGCATGGCCTTGAGGCGATCACCGTCGAGGACTTCCTCGCGGCGCAATTGATAACTCATACCTCGACCCAGCGACGCAACAGGTTGTGGTAAGTACCGGTCAGGCGGACCAATGAAGGATGGTCGGGCATGTCCTGGGTCAGCTGCTGAATCGCCCCGTCCATCTCGAACAGCAAAGCGCGCTGGCTGTCTTCACGCACCAGGCTTTGCGTCCAGAAAAACGATGCGTAGCGGGTTCCACGCGTGACGGCGTTGACCTTGTGCAGGCTGGTGCCGGGATACAGGACCATATCGCCGGCCGGCAATTTCACGCGCTGAGTGCCGAAGGTGTCCTGGATTTCCAGTTCGCCACCGTCGTAATCCTCCGGTTCACTGAAGAACAGCGTCGCCGACAGGTCGGTGCGCACCCGCTCGATGCTGCCCTTGGGCTGACGCACGGCGTTGTCGATGTGGAAGTCGAAACTGCCACCGGCCGTGTAACAGTTCAGTAACGGAGGGAAGACCTTGTGCGGTAATGCCGCTGACATGAACTGCGGATTTTTCCACAGCCGTTCGAGCATCGCCGCACCGATTTCCTTGGCCAACAGATGCCCTTCAGGCAGTTGCAGATTGTGCTTGGCCTTCGCCGACTGGAAACCGGCGGTGATTTTGCCATCGGCCCAATCCGCCTGCGCCAGGGCCTCGCGAATGCGCTGCACTTCTTCTTTCGCGAACACGCCGGGAATGTGCAACAACATGGAGAGACACCTGAAAACAAAGGGGTGCTAATGGTATTGATTCTTATTAAATATGTAAAACCCAAGGGACGAATGAAACCGCAAAAACCGTAAAGGCAAATTGTAAAGAATGTAAATTAGTCGCAAATAGCAACGTTTCGCAATTGATACAGATACGTATTTACTCTACATTCCGCGACCTCAAATCCTTGGGGAGGGGAATTCACATGTCACGCCAACAACCACAATCAACGGTCAGTTCACCGCGTTTGCTCGCGTCTGCAATTGGCGTGGCGATCACCGCCGGCTCTGCGGGCCACATGGTTTTCGCGGCCGAGAAGACCGACGAAAAAGCACCCGGCAATGCGATATCCCTGGACGCGACCAGCGTTGTAGGCGAGCAGGATGACACCTCCTACAAGACCGATACCTCGGCCTCCAAGAAGTACACTGCGCCACTGCGCGAGACGCCGAAAAGCGTCACCGTGATCCCGCAACAAGTGATTCGCGACACCGGCGCCACCAGCCTGGTCGACGCCCTGCGCACCACCCCGGGCATCACCTTTGGTGCCGGCGAGGGCGGCAACCCGGCCGGTGATCGTCCGATCATTCGCGGCTTCAACGCCGAAAGCGATGTGTTCATCGACGGCATGCGCGACGTGGCGTCCCAGAGCCGCGAGATCTTCAACGTTGAGTCGATCGAAGTCAGCAAGGGGCCGGGGTCGGCCTTCACCGGCGCCGGTTCCACCGGTGGCAGCCTGAACCTGGTGAGCAAGACCGCCAAGCTGGGCAATGCCTACAACGGCGGCTTCACCTGGGGCTCGGACCAGACCAAGCGCACCACCCTCGACCTGAACCAGCAAATGACCGACACCTCGGCGTTCCGGCTGAACCTGATGAAGCACGAAGCCAACGTCGCCGGGCGTGATGCCGTGGACGTCAGTCGCTGGGGCGTGGCACCGTCCTTCGCCTTCGGCCTGGGCACCGACACCCGCTTGACCGTCGGCTACTACCACGTCGAAACCGACGACATGCCCGACTACGGTATCCCGCTGACCTTGAGCCCCAACCGCAGCAAGTACAACGTCGACAAGCCGGCCAACGTCAACCGCGACAACTTCTACGGCCTCACCGGCCGCGACTATCGCCAGACCAGCAACGACAGCGGCACGATCAAGCTCGAGCACGATCTGAACGATAGCCTGACCGTGTCGAACAGCTTTCGCATGTCCCGTTCGACCCTGGACTACATCGTCACCAACCCTGACGACAGCAAGGGCAACGTGGCCAACGGCAGTGTCTACCGTGGCGCGAAGAGCCGTAACTCGACGTCCAGCGGCTGGATCAACCAGACCGACCTGAGTGCCAAATTCAACACCGGCGCCATCGAGCACAGCCTGGTAACCGGTCTGGAGTTTTCCTATCAGGACACCCACAACCGCCCGTACCTCCTGACCTCCAGCGCCAGCGGCACCCGGTGCAACCGTGCCCTGTTCAACTCCGGCGACTGCACCAGCCTGTATAACCCGACGCCTGGGGATAACTGGAACGGCACGATCACCGACAGCAAAGCCTTCACCGACACCGACACCAAGACCGCCGCGGCCTACGTGTTCGACACCCTGAAGTTCAACGAGCAATGGTCCCTGAACCTGGGCCTGCGTTATGACAACTACCAGGTCGAATCCAGCGGCTTCGCCAACGCCAGCAGCACGGCTCCAGCGGGCAGTTTCTCCCGTCAGAACACCAGCGACCTGGTGAACTACCAGATCGGCGTGGTCTACAACCCGCTGCCAAACGGCAGTATCTATGCCGCCTACTCGACGTCCAGCAACCCGGCCGGCGAAACCAGCGGCAACGGTGGCCTGGAACTGGCGGCGAACAACAGCAGTCTGGACCCGGAAAAGAACCGCAACTACGAGATCGGCACCAAGTGGGACTTCTTCGGTGACGACCTGTCGCTGACCGCCGCACTGTTCCGCACCGAGAAAACCAACGCGCGTATCAACGATCCGGACGGCGGCACCACCCAAGTGCTGGACGGCGAACAGCAGGTCAATGGCCTGGAACTGACCTACACCGGCAAGCTGACCCGTAACTGGCGAGTCTTCGGCGGCTACACCTACATGGACAGCGAAGTGGTCAAAACCACCCTCGCCGCCGATGAAGGCAACCGCATGCCAAGCACCCCACGGAACAACTTCACGTTCTGGTCGACCTACGACCTGGTGCCGGACAAGTTGACCGTCGGTGCCGGTGCAACCTTCGTCGATTCCCAGTTCGGCAACGTCGCCAACTCGGTGGAGATTCCGTCCTACTGGCGTTACGACGCGATGGCCAGCTACCGCCTGACCAAGAACGTCGACCTGCAACTCAACGTACAAAACCTGGCCGACAAGCGTTACTTCGACCAGGTATTCCAGACGCACTACGCCCACGTGGCGCCGGGCCGCACTGCCCTGCTGAGCGCCAACTTCCACTTCTGATAACAGAAGCGTGAAGACCAAAGCGCTCAGGTAAAAGCCCCGTTCATCAAAGTGAACGGGGCTTTTGCGTGTAAAAAAGAATGCTTCTCGACAACTCACGGCATAATGCGCGCCGTGATGATGACTTTTGAACGAACAAGGCGAGCGACGTGTTGAAGAAATCCCTGTTCCAGTTGCACTGGTTTTTCGGCATCAGCGCCGGACTGGTCCTGGCCCTGATGGGCATTACCGGGGCGGCAGTCTCGTTTCAGGATGAAATCCTGCGAACGCTGAACCCCTCCGTGCTGCACGTCGAGAAGCAGATCGCCGGCGTGCTGCCACCGGCCGAACTGGTGGAGAAAATCGAAAGCGCTTCGGGTAAGATCGTCTCGATGCTCTGGGTCGAGACCGACAGCGGCAATGCTGCGCGGGTGATCTTCACGGCGCCGCCCGGCGAACGTCGCGGGCAGATGCGTTATTTCGACCCGTACACCGCCGAGTTCATGGGCGACGTCACCGGCCAGGACTTCTTCGGTCTGATGCTGCAACTGCACCGCTTCCTCGCCATGGGTGATACCGGCCGGCAGATCACCGGCGCCTGCACGCTGATTCTGGTGTTCTTCTGCCTGTCCGGTCTGTACCTGCGCTGGCCGCGCCAGTGGAAAAGCTGGCGCGCCTGGCTGACGCTGGACTGGAAGAAAAAAGGTCGCAGCTTCAACTGGGACCTGCACTCAGTGGCCGGCACCTGGTGCCTGGTGTTCTACCTTTTGGCGGCACTGACCGGGTTGTCCTGGTCGTACGAGTGGTACAACAAAGGGCTGACCAGGCTGCTGTCTGACTCGCCGCAAAACGAGCGGGTTCGCAGTGGTCGCGGCCCTGCGCCAAGCGGCCCGGCCCCCACCGCCGATTACGCCGCGATGTGGAGCAGCATCTACAGCGCCGCCGGTCCTGGTCTTTCGTCCTATAACGTTCGAATGCCGCCCGTGGCCGGGCAACCGGCAACCGTGTTCTACCTGCTGAAGGATTCACCCCACGACCAGGCACGGAACCAGATCACCCTCGATCCGGTGACCGGCGCCGTCAGCCGTCATGACCGTTACAGCGACAAGAGCCTCAAGGCGCAGTTGCTGACCAGTATTTATGCACTGCACGTCGGCAGTTATTTCGGGTTGCTCGGGCGGATCATCCTGACCATCGCCGCGCTGAGCATGCCGCTGTTTTTCGTCACAGGCTGGTTGCTGTACCTGGACCGTCGACGCAAGAAACGTCAGATCGAGGATGCCCGTAAAGGCCTTGAGCAACCGGGTAGCGACGCACCGGCATGGCTGATCGGCTTCGCCAGCCAGAGCGGGTTTGCCGAGCAGCTCGCCTGGCAGACTGCCGGGCAATTGCAGGCCGCCGGATTACCGGTGAAGGTTCAACCGTTGGCCGATGTCAGCGAACAGGACCTGCGAGATTCCAGCAACGCACTGTTCGTGGTCAGCACCTTCGGCGACGGCGAAGCGCCGGACAGCGCCCGCGGTTTCGAACGCAAAGTACTGGGGCGTGCACCGAGCCTCGAAAGCCTGAACTATGCCGTGCTCGGCCTCGGTGACCGCCAGTATCAACACTTCTGCAGCTTCGCCCGTCGCTTGCACACCTGGCTGGGCGAGCACGGCGGCAAGACCTTGTTCGCCCCGGTTGAAGTCGACGGTGGCGACCCTTACGCCCTGCGTCACTGGCAACAGCAACTCGGCCTGCTGACGGGTCAGGCGCCGGTCGACACCTGGCAAGCACCCAGCTACGACAACTGGACCCTGACCCGTCGTGAGCTGATGAACCCGGACAGCAGCGGTGCTCCCGTGTACTTGCTCGGCCTCACCGCTCCCAGCACCAGCAGTTGGCTGGCCGGTGATCTGGTGGAAGTGCTGCCGCGCAATGGTGCGTGGGCCATCGAGCATTTCCTCGAAGGCCTGGGAATTGACGGTCGGGCCACGGTTGAACTCGATGGTCTGTCGCAGTCTCTGGAGCAAGCCCTGGCCAGCCGCCAACTGCCCGAGAACCGCGCTCATCTGGTCGGCCTGCATGCGCAAGCGCTGGTGAATGCGTTGGTGCCACTGGCCCTGCGCGAATACTCCATCGCCTCGATCGCCGCCGACGGCGCGCTGGAACTGATGGTGCGTCAGGAATTGCACCCGGACGGCAGCCTGGGCGTCGGTTCCGGGTGGTTGACCGAACACGTCCCTGTGGGTGGTCACATCAGCCTGCGGGTGCGGCGCAACAGTGGTTTCCATCTACCGAACGAACCGGTGCCGATGATCCTGCTGGGCAACGGCACCGGGCTGGCCGGGTTGCGCAGTTTGCTCAAGGCACGCATTGCCGACGGGCAACAGCGTCACTGGTTGCTGTTTGGCGAGCGTAATCGCGAGCACGATTTTCTGTGCCGCGCGGAACTGGAAGAGTGGTTGATCAACGGTGATCTGGCGCGTCTGGACCTGGCGTTTTCCCGCGATCAGGCCGAGAAAATCTATGTGCAGGATCGCCTGCGCGAGTCTGCCGGCGAGCTGAAGAAATGGTTGGCCGATGGCGCCGTGATTTACATCTGCGGCAGTTTGCAGGGGATGGCGTCAGGTGTGGACCAAGTGCTCAATGAAGTCCTCGGCGCGGATGAAGTCGAGCGCCTGATCGAACAAGCCCGCTACCGCCGCGACGTTTACTGACACCGTTGATGATTGTTCCCACGCAAAGCGTGGGAACAATCACGCGGCCCTCAAACCGGCTGCAACTTACGCTCGAACACCCCCACCCCATCCAGATCCCGCAGCACGACACTCAACTCACCCGACTGCCCATCGATATTCACCTCGCCAAAAAACTGAAACCCGGCAAACGGCGAGGTGTTCTGCGCAGCGGGTGCCTTCTGGAACACCACCTCGGGGCCGAAGGTTTTATCCAGCGCATTCGGCCCGAAGCTCCCCGCATTCAGCGGCCCCGCGACAAATTCCCAGAACGGTTCGAAGTCCTGGAACGCCGCGCGATCAGGATGGTAATGGTGCGCAGCACAGTAATGCACATCCGCCGTCAGCCAAACGAAATTGCGCACCTGCTGCGCCCGCAGAAAACCCAGTAATTCAGCGATCTCCAGCTCACGGCCTTGAGCCGGGCCCGGATCACCGTTGGCCACCGCTTCCCAACGCGCCACACCGGGGCTGACTTCGCCGTCCGGGACGCCGAGGCCGATGGGCATGTCGGCGGCGATGACTTTCCATTGAGCCTGGGAGCCTTTCAATTCACGTTTGAGCCAATCCAATTGCTCTCGACCGAGGAACGGTTTGGCGGCACCAAGGTTGTCGTCATTGGCACCTCGGTAGCTGCGCATGTCGAGCACGAACACATCGAGCATCGGCCCATAACTCAGCTTGCGATAAATCCGCCCGCCACCGTCGGCGCTCTGCAAACGCATCGGCGCATATTCCAGCCAGGCCTGCCGTGCGCGGCCCACCAGGCTGTGGATATCTTTGCTCTTGTAGCGATCATCCAGTTGCTTGCCCGGCGACCAGTTGTTCACCACTTCGTGGTCGTCCCACTGCCAGATCTGCGGCACTTCGGCGTTGAAGCGGCGGATGTTTTCGTCCATCAGGTTGTAGCGGTAATTGCCGCGATACTCGTCGAGGGTTTCGGCGACTTTGCTCTTGGCTTCGCTGGTGATGTTGCGCCACACCCGGCCGCTTTCGGTGGTCAGTTGCGCCGGCACCGGGCCGTCGGCGTAGATGGTGTCGCCGCTGTGGATAAAAAAGTCCGGCAGGCGCAAACGCATGGCTTCGTAGATGCGCATGCCGCCGATGTCCGGGTTGATGCCGAAGCCTTGGCCAACCGTGTCGCCGCTCCAGACGAAGCGAATATTCCGCCGAGCGCTGGGCACACTGCGCAGATGGCCGAACCAGGGTTCGCTGGCGACACCGCTCTGGGCGTCTTCGAACGTCACGCGGTAGAAAATTGCCTGATCGGCAGGCAGGCCGGTGAGTTCGACCCGAGCGGTGAAATCGGTGCCGGCATCGGCCAATGGCGAGACGAATCGACGAGGGTTGCTGAACAGGCTGCGCGTGTCCCATTCCACCACCATCCGCGCCGCGCGATCGCTACGGCTCCAGATCATCGCCCGGTCGCCCAACAGGTCGCCGGACTGCACACCATCGGTGAGTTGCGGCCGATCCTTGACCGATGCAATCACCGCCGGCGCCAGCCCGGGCAGCAACAGCCCGGCTCCGACAGCTTGTATGACACGACGGCGGCCGAGGTCGAATTCGCTCATGGTGCTCTCCCTGAAAAAGGAAAACTTAAGCACGTGCAAATGACACCCATGTGAAAGCGCGATCCCTGTGGGAGCGGGCTTGCCCGCGATAGCGGTGCAACAGTCACCGAATGGGTTGAATGTTAAGCCGTCATCGCGGACAAGCCCGCTCCCACAGGTTTTGTGGTGTGTCAGGCGTTGGCCGGCTCCAGCGCCAGCTCCACTGTTTCCGGCCGTTTGAGCAACGCATACGCCACGGCTGTCAGCAAACTCCCGGCGACGATCGCCAGCAGGTACAACAGCGCATGGTTGATCGCATTCGGAATCAGCATCACGAACAACCCACCGTGCGGCGCCATCAGTTTGCAGCCGAAGTACATCGACAACGCGCCGGTCAGCGCACCGCCAGCGATGCTCGCCGGAATCACCCGCAGCGGGTCTTTGGCCGCGAATGGAATCGCCCCTTCAGAGATAAAGCACAGCCCCAGCACCAGCGCCGCTTTACCGGCCTCGCGTTCCGTCTGGGCGAACTTGCGTCGGGCGATGAACGTAGCGATGCCCAAGCCAATCGGCGGCACCATGCCAGCGGCCATGGTCGCGGCCATCGGTGCATAACTCTGCGATGCCAGCAGCCCCACCGAAAACGCGTAAGCCGCCTTGTTGATCGGCCCACCAAGGTCGACGCACATCATGCCGCCCAGCAGCACACCGAGCAGAATCGCGTTGGTAGTGCCCATGCTGTCGAGGAAGTGGGTGAGCCCCGCAAGCATCCCGGCCACCGGTTTGCCGACCACATAGATCATCACCAGACCGGTGAACAAGCTCGCCAGCAACGGGATGATCAGGATCGGTTTCAGCGCCTCAAGGCTCTGCGGCAAGCGCGCATAACGGTTGATCGCCTGAGCCGCATAGCCGGCGATGAAACCGGCGATGATCCCGCCGATGAAACCGGCACCGAGCGTGCTCGCCAGCAAACCGCCGATCATCCCCGGCGCCAGGCCCGGACGGTCAGCGATCGAGTAGGCGATGTAACCCGCCAGCAGCGGCACCATCAGTTTGAACGCGCTCTCGCCGCCGATCTGCATCAGCGCCGCTGCGAGCGTGCCTTGCTCCTTGAACGCGGTGATGCCGAACACGAAGGACAAGGCAATCATCAGACCGCCCGCCACCACCATCGGCAACATGTACGAGACACCGGTCAGCAGGTGTTTGTAGATACCGGTCTTCTCTTGCTTGGCCGGGCCTTTGGCGCCGGTCGCAGCGCTTTCCTGCTTGCCTTCGGCCAGGGCTTTGTTCAGCGTCGCTTCGGCCTGTTTCAGGGCGATGCCTGTGCCGCAGCGGTAGATTTTCTTGCCGGCGAAACGCTCGGTGGCGACTTCGATGTCGGCCGCCAGCAGCACCACATCAGCATCGGCAATCGCCGCTGCGCTGAGTGGATTGCGTGCGCCGACCGAGCCTTGGGTTTCCACTTGCAGGTCGTAACCCAGGCGCTTGGCCGCTTGCTGCAAGGCTTCGGCGGCCATGAAGGTGTGGGCGACGCCGGTCGGGCACGCGGTGACAGCCACCAGGCGTGGCGCCTGTTTAGCAACCGCGGCAGGTTCAGCGGTGGCTGCGGGCGCTACGTAAACCTCGGCTTCCTCTACCCCACGGCGCAGCACGGCTTCGACATCTTGCAGGGCCTGGGCCGGGGTGCTCTGGAACACCCGTTTGCCGATAAACCGCGACATATCCACCGGCGCGCTGGTGACCAGCAACACCCACTCGGCGGCCTCGATGATCGCCGCCGACAATTGACGTTCCGGATGGGCTGCATCCACGACTTCGACACTGGTGCTCCAGCCCTGACGCTGGGCCGCTGCATCGAGCAGACGAGCACACAGCACACTGGTGACCATGCCGTTCGGGCAGGCCGTAACAATGGCTAATTTCATTGCAAACCCTCTTATTGTTCTGTCAGGGGGCGCACGCGCACGCCCTGTTCGAGCTGCGCCAGTTGCGCGGCGTCGCCGATGCCAAAACCGATCTGGGTGACGGCCATGGCTGCAATCGCAGTGGCGGTGCGCAAGGTCTGTTCAGGCGTATCGGCACTGAGCAAACCGTGCAGCATGCCCGCCAGCAGCGAATCCCCCGCACCGACGGTGCTGACCACGCTGACCTTGGGCGGTGTGGCATGCATCGCCGAGCCGACACTGAACCAGTTCACCCCGTCGGCACCGTGGGAAATCACCACGTGCTCGATGCCATGAGCGTGCAAACGGCTTGCGGCCTCGGCTTGGGCGCCCACGGAAACCACTTCGCAATCCAGTGCTTCAGCCAGCTCTTCAGTGTTGGGCTTGATCAGCCACGGGCCAGCCGACAGGCCGGCGCGCAAGGCTTCACCGCTGGTGTCGAGCGCAACGTTCAAGCCGCGTTTTTTCAAGCGCAGGATCAACTCCCGCAACCATTGAGCACTCACGCCACGGGGCAAACTGCCAGCCACCACGACGGCGTCATGCCCTGGTGCAATCTGGTCGAGCCGATCGAGCAAAGCCTGCTGCGCCGCTTCACCGACCCGCGGCCCCGGGCCGTTGATGTCGGTGATGCGTCCATCGTTTTCCGCCAACTTGATATTGCTGCGGGTCTCACCAGGGACGCGGATAAACGCGTCGGTGAAGCCGCGTTTGGCGAACAGGGTTTCGAACGCCTGAAGGTTGTCTTCCCCGAGAAATCCGCTGACGGTCAGCTGATGCCCGAGGTCGGCCAGCACCTGTGCCACGTTCACCCCTTTGCCGGCGGCGTGGGTGTGCATTTCGTCGCTGCGATTGACCTGACCGGGCACAAGCATCGGCAATTGAACGGTAAGGTCCAGCGCCGGGTTGAGGGTCAGGGTTAAGATCTTGGCCATTACAGCGCCTCCACTAATGCGCGGACTTCGTTCGCGCTGCCCACGGCCAGGGCCTGTTGGGCAAGGGTTTGAGTCTGGGTCAGGCTGAGTTCGCGAATGCGCGCCTTGACCTCGGCAATGCTGCGGCCCGACACGCTCAACTCATCCACACCCAGGCCCACCAGCACCGGCACCGCCAGCGGATCAGCCGCCAGTTCACCGCACACGCCGACCCACTTGCCATGAGCATGAGCCGCACGCACGGTGATGTCGATCAGTTGCAGCACCGCCGGGTGCAAGCCGTCAGCCTGGGCCGACAAAGTCGGGTGACCACGGTCGATGGCCAGGGTGTACTGGGTCAGGTCGTTGGTGCCGACGCTGAAGAAGTCCACTTCCTTGGCCAAGACCGGCGCCAGCAAGGCGGCCGACGGCACTTCGATCATGATCCCCAGTTGCAGGTCCGCGACCGGGATTTCCAGACGCAGACGCTCGGTCATGTCCCGAGCCTGGCGCCACTCATCGACGCTGCCGACCATCGGGAACATGATCCGCAAGGGACGGTTATCCGCCGCACGCAGCAAAGCGCGCAATTGCGCTTCCATGACCTGCGGACGTTGCAGGGTCAGGCGAATGCCGCGCACACCGAGGAACGGGTTTTCTTCTTTGGCGATCGGCCAATACGGCAGCGGTTTGTCACCGCCGACGTCGAGGGTGCGCACCACCAGCGGTCGGCCGGCCAGGCCATCGAGTACGCGACGGTATTCGACTTCCTGGGTGGCTTCGTCCGGCGCTTGTGAATGAGCCATGAAAATCAGTTCGGTGCGCAACAGGCCAATGCCTTCGGCGCCCTGCTCCACCGCGCTGGTGACGCCAGCGCTCTCACCGATATTGGCGAACACTTCCACGGGGTGGCCGTCGGTGGTCAGCGCTGGTTGATGGCGTTGTTCGGCGGCGGCTTTGAGGCGCAGTTCGCGGGTGTCGCGCTCTTCGGTGGCGCGCTGCAAGGTCGCAGCATCGGCGTCCACGTGCAGGCGACCGCGCTGGCCATCGATCAACAGCGGCGTGCCCGGTTTCAGCAGCAACACGGCGGCGCCGGCGCCCACCAGTGCTGGAATACCCAGGGCCCGGGCGACAATCGCACTGTGGGCCGTGGCACCACCGCGAGCGGTGAGAATGCCGGCGACGCGCGTCGGATCAAGACGCGCCACATCCGACGGGCCGACTTCGTCCATCACCAGAATGTACGGTTGCGCAGGCTCCGCAGGCGTTTCGACGCCACACAAATGCGCCAGCACCCGACGGCCAATGTCGCGCAAGTCGGCGGCACGTTCGGCGAGCAACGCGTCCTGCAGCGCTTCCTGTTGTTTGGCGGCGGCTTCGATCACCGTCATCCACGCCGCTTCGGCGCTTTCACCTTGCTTGAGGCGGGTTTCGACTTCGTCGGTCAACTCCGGGTCGTCGAGCATTTCCTGATGGGTGATGAAAATCTCGCGAATCGCTTTGGCCTTGCTGCGCTCGATCAGGCCTTCGATGTCACGACGCACATCGGCCAGCGCTTGCTTGAGACGCTCGCGCTCGATGGCCGCGGACTCACCGCGCAGCGGGTAATCGATGACTTGCAGCACTTGAATATGCGCCGGGCCGATGGCGATCCCCGGTGCCGCGGCAATCGCCTGAATCAGGCTGCCGGACGCTGGCGCGAGCAGTGTTTCGGCGACCTCCACCTCCACGAGCACTTCGCGCTGCTGGCTTACCACGGGCAGCGGCTCGACTTCTTCACCGAGGCCTTCTTCGATGGCCGCCAACAAGGCCGGCAAGGCGTCGGCAGCGATGACCGGTTCGGCGATGAGTTCCAGCACCTGGCCGCGACGGGCGCCAAGGCTGAGCAGTTTGCTCAAACTCTTCACCGACACCGCGCTGTCGTGACCATCGACGATGCGTATACGGATCTCGCCTTCAAAACTTTTCGCCAGTTGCGCGAGGATCTTCGCCGGGCGCGCATGCAAACCGTGGGCGTTGGCCAGGGCAATGCGTGCGCTCGGCCAGTCCGCCGGCACTTCACCGCCAAGGACTTCCAGCACCGCGCGGCTACTGGTGGCACGGCCCAATTCATGGCCGCGACCTTCAATCAGCAACGCGCAAAGACGTTCGAGCAGCGCCTGATGGGCTTCACCGAGGCTGGCCAGGCAGAACAGCCCGCTCAGCGGCTGACCGAGGTAGCGGATGGGTTTGTCCGGGGTAACGAACGCCAGGCCGGGACGCTTCACCGTTTGTTCGCTGTGCAGCCACCACAGGCCATCGCCCAGCGGCAGCGCTTCGACCTGCTGCAAGACGCCGGCAAAACCGTTGCTCACGCAATCGGCCTGACGCAGCAAACGGGCACCGCGCCAAACCAGCTCTTCGAAGTCATCGGCGGACACACCGAGGCCGATCATCTGTGCGTCCAGTGCCAGCTCTTGTGGCGCGCCTTGCAGCAATTTCAACAAGGCTTCGGCGGAACTGGCGCGACGCAGGGCCTGGCCCAGGTCGGTTTCACCGAGGGCACGGGTCAGCAGTTGCAGCAGGCGCAGGTGTTCATCGGATTTGGCGGCGATACCGATGGCCAGATAAACGATCTGGCCATTGCCCCAGTCCACGCCGTCAGGAAACTGCATCAGCCGCACGCCAGTGGCGAATACCTGATCGCGGGTTTCGGGAGTGCCATGGGGGATGGCAATACCTTGGCCGAGAAAGGTCGAGCCCTGGGCTTCCCGGGCCTGCAAGCCTGCGAGGTAACCGTCGGCCACCAGGCCATCGGTCACGAGTCGGTCAGCGAGCAATTGCAAGGCGGTGGCTTTATCCACAGCCGACTGGCCCATGGATATCTGCTCTATGGTGAGCTCGAGCATGCTTTCTCCTTTTTGGCGCCGTGTGACGCCAGGTATTGTTTTGATTGATTCAGCTTAGGCGTTTTGAGAACACCTTTTCAGACGCAGTTTTGGCGGTTTCGCGGCAGAACCGACCAAAGCGACCTATAACGTAGAAAATACGCCTGCTGAAACGTTTAATCTAGAATCTTAGGCACGTTACTCGATAATGTCTCATCCTTGAAGTCCAATTATCGGATGTGCTGCGACAATGGTCGCCTGCCTCAATCGGGTAGGATTGGCGAAAATGTCGGGGCACGCTCTAAAAACAAGGAATACCGGGTTGAAACTCAGTGATATTGCACAATTGGCCGGTGTCTCCGTGACCACCGCCAGTTACGTCATCAATGGCAAGGCCGAACAGCAACGCATCAGCAGCGCCACTGTCGAGCGCGTGCGGGCAGTGGTCGAACAACATGGCTTCACGCCCAACCCGCAGGCCGCCGGGCTGCGCAGTCGGCACACCCGCACCCTGGGCTTCATTCTGCCGGACCTGGAAAACCCCAGTTACGCGCGAATCGCCAAACTGCTGGAACAAGGCGCCCGGGCGCGCGGCTATCAGCTGCTGATCGCCAGCTCCGACGATGCGCCGGACAGCGAACGGCAATTGCTGCAACTGTTCCGCGCCCGCCGCTGCGATGCGCTGATCGTCGCCAGTTGCCTGCCAGCCGGTGACGACAGCTATCGCCAGTTGCAGGCCAAAGGCATTCCGATCATCGCCATCGACCGGGTGATGGAGCCCGAACATTTCTGCTCGGTGATCAGCGATGATCGCGAAGCCAGCCTGCACCTGACCCGCAGCCTGCTGACCCCGCTGCCAAAACAGATCGCGCTGCTCGGCGCACGCCCTGAATTGAGTATCAGCCAGGAGCGGGCAGCGGGCTTCAAGGAAGCGCTGAACGGTTTCAAAGGCGAGGCGCTGATCGAGCACGGCGAGTCGTTCAGCCGTGAGTGCGGCAAACAACTGATGGAAGAATTGATCCAACGCCTGGGCCATTTGCCGGATGCGCTGGTGACCACCTCCTACGTGCTGCTTCAGGGCGTGTTCGATGCCTTGCACGACTTCCCGCTTAAAACCCGCCCGCTGCGCCTGGGCACCTTCGGTGATACGCAGTTGCTGGACTTCCTGCCACTGCCGGTCAACGCCATGGCCCAGCAGCATCAACTGATCGCCGACAAAGCCCTGAAACTGGCAGTGGCCGCCATCGAACAGGCCGATTACCAGCCCGGCGTGCAGGCCATCGCGCGAACGTTCAAGCAGCGTATTCTTCAGGACTGAACCGTGGAACTGATCGACACCCACACTCACCTGGATTTTCCGGATTTCGACCCGGATCGTCAGGCGCTGCTGGCCGAGAGCCGCGCGCTCGGCGTGCGGCGGATGGTGGTGTTGGGGGTGTATCAGGCCAATTGGCAGCGGGTCTGGGAGCTGGTGCAAAGCGATCCCGATCTGCACGCGGCATTCGGTTTGCACCCGGTGTATCTGGATGACCATCGCCCTGAAGACTTGACCGAACTCGGTGACTGGCTGACGCGGTTAGCGGGCCATCGCCAGCTATGCGCGGTGGGCGAGATCGGTCTGGATTACTTCATCGAAACCCTCGATCGTGAACGTCAGCAAACGCTGTTCGATGCCCAGCTGCAACTGGCAGCGGACTTCAACCTTCCAGCGTTGATTCATGTGCGACGCAGCCACGCGGCAGTGATTGCCACGCTCAAACGGTTTCGCTTGAAACGGGCGGGGATCATTCATGCCTTCGCCGGCAGCCAGGAAGAGGCTCGCGAATACATCAAGCTCGGTTTCAAACTCGGCCTCGGCGGCGCCGCGACCTGGCCACAAGCCTTGCGCATGCACCGGGTGATTGCCGGTTTGCCCCTTGAATCGGTGGTACTGGAAACCGACTCACCGGACATGGCCCCCGCCATGTTCCCTGGCCAACGCAACAGCCCGGCCCACTTGCCGGCGATCTGTGAGGCACTGGCCGCTCTCATGACGATCAGCCCCGAACAATTGGCCGCTGCCAGCACGGCCAATGCCTGTGAGTTGTTTAACTGGTAATCCGTTGATTCCCACATTTGAACTGCTTCGTGGCATCAAACCCGGAACGCACTGATCAACTGCTTGAGCTCCACCACCTGCGCCGACAACGCTCGGCTCGCATTCTCGGTCTGATGCGCGCCTTCGGCGGTACGCTCCCCGGCGCGGTTGATCTCGACGATGTTCTGGTCGATGTCGTGAGCCACAGCGGTCTGCTGCTCTACCGCAGCGGCAATCTGCTGGTTCTGGTCGACGATCATGCCGACGGCGCCGAGGATGTTTTCCAGCGCCTGCTGGACCTTTTCCGACTGCCCGACGGTGCCGTTGGCCATCTGATGGCTGGTGCCCATTGCCTTGACCGCCGCACCGACACCGCTGTGCAACTTGGCGATCATCTGCTCGATTTCTTCGGTCGATTGCTGGGTGCGCTTGGCCAGGGTCCGCACCTCGTCCGCCACCACCGCAAAACCACGACCCTGCTCACCCGCTCGCGCGGCTTCGATGGCAGCATTGAGGGCCAGCAGGTTGGTCTGTTCGGCAATGCTTTTGATCACTTCCAGCACACGGCTGATGGACTGACTGTCGCTGGCCAGTTGATTGATCACCCGCACCGACTGATCGATCTCGCTGGCCAGTGCCGCGATGCTGCCCTGCTGGGACTCCACCAACCCGCGACCGCTGATGGTCTCGTCATTGACACTGTGGGCGCTGCTGACCGCAGCGGAGGCACTGCGCGCCACCTCCAGGGAAGTGGCCGACATCTGGTTCATCGCCGTGGCGACTTGTTCGATCTGCGTACGCTGCCCCGCCACCGCCTGGTTGCTCTGGGCGGACACGCTTTCAACCTGCCCGGCCTGGCGCTCGACCTCACTGACGGTCTGCCCCACTCGCTCGATCAGGTCATGGATTTTCTTCACGGTGTCGGTGAATACCTCGCCCAACTCGCCCAGTTCGTCGCGGCTGTTGGCGCTGAAGGTCACGGTCATGTCACCAGCCGCCACCTTGTCCATCACTGCGCCCAGACGCTTGAGGGTGGTGCGGGTCGAGGCGTAGAACCCGCCATAGAGGTAAAAAATCAACACGAACACCAGCGCCAGCGCCACCGCCTGCAGAACCATGTGTGTACGGTGCTGCTCCAACCGCTGCTGCAACTGAGTACCGAGAAACTTCAGGGTCGCTTCGTTGAGTTGATAGGTCTGGTCCATCAGGCCCGTGACCTGATCGAAAAAGGCCTGCCATGGCGCATCGAGGGTGTCGGCCATCACCACCTGTTCTTCGAACAGCTCACTGGCCTTTTTCAGGGAGGCCTTGCTGCTTTCTGCCTGAGCCGCCAGGGTTTCGTGCGCGGCTTTACTGGAGCCCAGTGCATCCTTCAACTTCAGGCCATATTCGGCCTGGAGTTTTTCGATCTGCGCCAGCAACTCATCGAATCGGGTACTCGAGGCCGAATTGAGAAAGCCCTGCCCCAGTGAATAAGAACCCATTGCCCGGCCCTCGCCGAGTGTCTGGGTGACGGCCGGCGTGACGTTGGTAATGAGTTCGCTCAGCTGACGCATGTCGCTCTGGCTGTCGCGGCTCAGGCCGGCCTGACTGGCGATGATCTGGCTGAAAATCTGCGCGTTGCCGAGCAACTTGCCGATCAGCGCACTTTTGCTTTGCAGGGAGTTTTCCGCTTGTTGGGCCTTGAACGCGGCAATCATCTCGTCGCGCTTGCCGTCGAAAAACGTGATTTGTTCCGGGTCAGTGGTCATCGCCGCCAGCCCTTGCAAACGGCTCAGGACGCTTTGCTCCAGGGCACTGATCGTCGATTCGACATGATTGGCCTTGCCGGACTGGCCGAGGATGACGTTGATCTGCACCAGGTTGTTCAGGGTCTCCAGGTCCCGACGCAGGTTCAGGCCGCTGCCCAGCAGGTCGAGGCTCTGCAGTTCGACTCGAGTGCCCTGGAATTCGCGATAGGAATCGCGCACCAGATAGAAGTTGGTCACCAGCATCGGCACCAGGAACAGCACGCTGATCAGGCTGAACTTCATGCCGAAGCTCAGGCGGTTCATCAGCGCGACGGCGGGATAGAGCAAGCTCTTCACTGTGAAGTCTCCCTTTGATTTCTTATTTTTATTGGCAGGCGCGCAGAGACAGCAGATAGCCACTATTGGCGCTGCCTCTGTATAGCCTAAATCGGAGGGAGGTTTTGTAACTTAAGGTTAACGACAGGTCGCCGTTGTCGGAGCGGATGAGCCCCTGTGGCGAGCCCCCTCGCCACAAAAGCGTTCGCCGTAGATTGGAGTCAGGACAAAACAGTCCACAACGCAAACCCGGCATACCAAAGCACCGCCGCGCGCAGCAGCAGTTCCCAGATCCGGTCCAGGCTATTGATGCCGTCCGGGCCGACCACCGGCGCCGGAATTTCACCGGCCACCAGCCCGACCTTCTCGATCAACTGGGCAGCGCTGATGTTCCAGTTCAGCAGCTCATGCAGCATCACCCGGCTGACCGCGACAAAGTTGCCGACCAGCGCGAAGCTCGCCGCCAGCAACCGCACCGGCACCCAATCGAACGCGTGGCGCAGTTGTGTCGCGCGCTCGACCACGGCCGGGTTCTGCCCATGCTCTTCGGCCAGCGCCAGCAGTCGATAGCTCAAGGCCGCAACCGGGCCCAGCAGGAAGTACCAGAAGATCACCGCGAAAAAGCTCTGATAGGCCTCCCACAACAAATGCCCCTGCACCCGTTCCAGCAGTTGCTCGCCACTGTCGGCGCAGATATCCAGGTCGCGTTTGGCCACATGGGCGGCAGCCTGCAGGTCTTCCCGGCGCCAGGCATCGCGAAACGGCCCCAGGCCGGCCAGCAGATCGCCACGCCCCAGACTGTAAATCACCACCAACAGGTGCACGGGCAACGCCAGCAAGCCATAGGCCACCGGGTCCAGCACCACCAACAGCAACCCCAGCAGCGCCACCGGCAACAACACCAGCACCACCAGTATCAGCCACGGACGGTTGCTCATGCGTGGGCTCACTTCAAGCTTGTTCAGCTCGCGTACCCAACCCGTATCTCGTTGAACCCTATGGCGCAGGGCCGAGAATTTCTCGATCCATACCGCTAACAGCAGCACCAGAAAACTCATTGTTGCTCCTCTTCTTCCTGAGCGGCTTTTGCCAGGGCCGCACGATAGCGTGCCCAGTCAAACGCCGGTCCCGGATCAGTCTTGCGCCCGGGTGCAATGTCGCTATGCCCGCAGATACGTTGTGCGGTGATACCCGTGAAGGCGCTTTGTAGCTGTCGGGTCAGAGTCGTCAACGTCTGATATTGCGCATCGGTAAACGGTAGATCATCCGTGCCTTCAAGCTCGATGCCCACGGAAAAATCGTTACAGGTTTCCCGCCCCTCGAAACACGAAACGCCGGCGTGCCAGGCGCGCTCAAGACAAGAGACAAACTGAGTGACGGTGCCGTCACGTTCAATCAGAAAGTGCGCAGACACCCGCAGGTCGGCGATCCCTGCAAAGTAGGGATGTTCCGTGACATCCAGACGATTCTGGAAAAACTCCTGCACCTTGCCGGTCAGAAACTGCGCGGGCGGCAGACTGATGTTGTGGATCACCAGCAGGGAAATCTCGCCCTCGGGGCGCGCATTGAAGTTGGGCGAAGGGCATAAACGCACACCCTGACACCAACCACTCGCGGGGTCCAACTGCATACAGGCTCCTTCAACGACGACTGTGTTGGCGCCCAGTATGCCGCGATAGGCCCTCGGCGCGCGATCACTTGCCGCGATTGAGACGCCGCAGGTTGCCCAGCACCGATTCCAGCGCCCGATCGAACAGCAAGGTGTCGTCCAGCGTGCGCACCGCGCCACGCCGAAACTCCAGGGCCAGGCCGGTACGGTTGTGCTCCAGCACTTTCATTCCGGTACGGTCGACAAAGATGTACTTGCCGGTGGATTCAATGATTGCCGTCAATTTACAACGCAGGGTGTTTTCCTCGTCTTCCTGAAACTCGACCCAGCCCCCCGGGCGCAGTTGATCGACTTGCAGTAGCGCGGCATCATCCTCCGGCAAACGCACCGAGGCCGTTTCGACCGGGCCTTCGTCAGCAGTGCGAAGCACGATTTCCTCCTGCACCTCGACCATCATCGGCCCCTCGACAGGCGTGCTGTTCTGGCTCGGACGTTCAAACAGTTGAACGTGCAGGCCTTCCAGCTCGCTGAAAAACTCGCTGGTAGCGAACGGGTCGAATGCCGAGCTGTTCAGCCCATCGCGCAACGACTTGAGCAACCCTGGCACCAGCGCCAACAAGCGCAGGCTCGCATCGGGTTCGTCATGGCGTTGCACGCTCCAGATCAACTGCTCCATGGTCTGCACATCGGCGTGCCATTCGGCGGACTGATCACCGTGCTTGAGGCCGGTCAGCAACAGCACTTTGCTCCAGGCCTCCTGAACAAACACCACCACGCTGTGCGGCAAAACCTTGCCCACCAACACCTGATTCAACGCCTGCTCGACGCGCTGACGGGCCAGTTCGGTCCTGGCACGGCCTTCTTCGGCGTCTCGGGTGCGCTGCTCCAGCAATTCACTGCGACGACGCTCGTCATTGGTGAAGGCGAGGAAATCCGCCAGCAGTTCGGAAAAGATCGCCGAATCATCGACAAAGTCGTTCAACAAGCGTTGCACCACCTGCTCAATGCGCAGGTACAGACTGTCGCGCTGATGGTCATCGCACTCGCCCCAGCCCATGGCCGCCGCGGCGATTTCGTTGAGCAAGCGCCGGGCGGGATGGCTGCTGCGGCTGAAAAAACTCTTGTCGAGCACCGCGACTTTCAGCATCGGAATCTGCAAGCGGCCAATCAGCGCCTTGAGGGAGTCCGGCAGGTTGCGGTCATCGAGAATGCATTCGAAGAGCATGGCGATCAGGTTGATCACGTCTTCATCGGCCACTCCGACCACCCGCAACCTGCCGCTTTTGACGCTGACCCGGGTCAGCAGCAGTTCGAGCTGGTTGCGCAGGTCGAAGTCGTCCTGAACCGCCAGCGCCGGCACATATTGCTGCAAGTGCGAGAGCAGTCGCAGCAGATCGCGGGTAGAAATGGGCTGGGTCCGGGCACTGACCTCCAGGGTCGGCGCAACGCTGCCGCGCACATGGAGCAGCAACTCCTGCAAGGCGGCGAAGACTTCCTGAACGCCCTCGTCAACCTGTGGATTGCCGCTGCGACTCCCTGCCTCGACAGGGTCGGCGTGAGCACTGGCAGCCGCTCGATCGGTGGCACGTCGCGCCGGGGCGGGCTTGAGGTCCGGCAGCACACCGGTGGCGATCAGCAGTTGATTGGCCTCGGCGTAAAGCTGATCGGCGTTGCTGAGCACGTAGCGCTCGAACAGCTTGAGGATGATCAGCTTGACCTTGATCTCCATCCCCAGGTTGCGCCCCGCCTGCAGGAAATACTCACAGAGCAGCGTCGGCCCCAAGGGGTTGTGCTGTTCGACCAGTTTCTTGCCCAGCAAGGTGCTCAGTCGGGCGGTGAGCTGGTCGAGGGCGAAGCCATCGCGGTTCAGCACTTTGCCGACCATAACCTCCACCGCCACATTACGCTCCATGTCGTCATGGGATAGCGACACCGAGGTATCGAAAGCCAATGCCCGGGGCAAGGCAGCCTGTGAGGTGTCGCACTGCGTGAGCCTGAGGAAAGCCTCGACGAACTGCTCGAGAAAACCGCGCTCGATATTTTTGCGCTTGAGGCGCAAATCGCGCATGGCTTCGAAGAAGATGTTTTGCTCGACATCAGTCCGGGCCCGGTCGGCCATTTCGAACAAGGTGTCGTCGGCGTTATCGAACAGCTCCTGCAAACCCTGCTTGAGCTGTTGGGCAGCTTTGTCGCGAACCTGAAGCAGAATCACGGGCAGGCGGGCGAGCAGCGAATGAGTCGCCTGATCGGTAGTCGCCTTGTGCAAAGGCACTACATTCCCGTCGTTGTGCATCCAAGCCTCCTGAAACGGTGATTCTTCGGTTCGGTAAGAAAGATCGAGCACGCCGGCCACACGGCCGGCGTTCAGCGGAGTACATCGCACACCCGCTGTCATTCAATAATCGGGAATCCAAAGGTACGTCAAAGCTATGACGTCAAATGCAAGGCAGAATTATCTGCAAAAGACCTCTCTTGTGCCAGCAGACTCTGCGCTCCCAAAGAAACAGACGTTTATGAAAGACCCTTGCTTAGAGTCAATTGCTCACGCGAATCGACCAAATGCAGGTTTGCGAACGACGGGATGGTTGTTGATGCCTTGGGTTGCCTCGCGCCATGGCCCTATAATCGGGCCACTTTGTTTGTGGAGCCCGTTATGCCGAATCTACGTCTCGCCGATTTGACCGCCGAAATCGAAGCCAACGTGCGCCGTGCGTTACTCGAGGACATCGGCAGCGGCGACATCACCGCGCAACTGATCCCGGCCGAACGTCTGGCCAAAGCCACCATCATCACCCGCGACGCTGCCGTCATCAGCGGCACTGCATGGGTCGATGCCGTGTTTCGGCAGCTGGATCCGCGGGTCGCCGTGCACTGGCAGGTGAGCGATGGCGAACGGGTGAAACCCAATCAGGCGCTGTTCCACCTCGAAGGCCCGGCACGCTCGCTGCTCACCGGCGAACGCAGCGCACTGAACTTCCTGCAACTGCTCTCGGGCGTGGCCACTCGCGCGCAGTACCTGGCGGATTTCGTCGCCCAAACCCAAGTGAAGTTGCTCGATACCCGCAAAACCCTGCCGGGGCTGCGTCTGGCCCAGAAATACGCCGTGACCTGCGGCGGTTGCTACAACCACCGCATCGGCCTGTATGACGCCTTCCTGATCAAGGAAAACCATATCGCCGCCTGCGGTGGCATCCCTGAGGCTATTGCTGCCGCGCACAAGATCGCTCCGGGCAAACCAGTGGAGATCGAAGTGGAGAACCTGACGGAGCTCAAAGAAGCCCTGGCAGCGGGAGCCGACATCATCATGCTCGATGAACTGAGCCTGGATGACATGCGCGAAGCCGTGCGCCTGAACGCCGGCAAGGCAAAACTGGAGGCCAGTGGCGGCATCAACGAAAGTACGTTGCTGCCGATTGCGCAAACCGGGGTGGATTACATTTCGATTGGTGCGATGACCAAGGATGTGAAGGCCGTAGACCTGTCGATGCGACTGAGTCTCTGATCACACCCCTGATAATGAAAAACGCCAGCCTCATGAAGGCTGGCGTTTTTTTCAGACCACCAGATTGTTCATCTCGCAGTACTCTTCCCACTCGACGCCCAACACCTCGGCCGCCTCCTTGTGCAGTGCCAGGCGCGCGGCCTCGAACTCTTCGGGGCTTGATGTGTACTTGAGCGTCAGTTCCCAAGGCTGCAAACCCTGGGCTTCTGCCTCATCCTCGAACGCCCACTGGATCTGGTCCTTCTGATCGTCGGCAGGCAAGTCCTTGATCTCTTCCAGTAACTGGGGTGCATCCAGTACGTACTTTTTCAGGGCTTCTTCGTGTCTGGCTTCTTGGGTCAATTCTTTAACGGTCATGGCGTTCTCGCTGATCTGGGGAATGGAAGATGGATCTGGATCATCAAGGATCTCTCTGACGCAAAAAAACCGTTTGAAACCCGGTTTGTCTGGCCTTCAGAACCATTCGGGATCATCTGAAAACTGCTGGGCGATGCTCATGCAGGCAACGAATATAGGACGTTTTGCCCACGATTTACACGGCTCTTTACATCTATCCCGCAAAAAGCTGTGTGCAATAGATGCTGGAGACCTCGGGGAACATAAATTCAAATCCCAAGTCATAGCGATGTGCCATATAGGCACTTCACAAGGAACCCCAGTGATGCGCAGTTTTTCGAAGCTTTCGTCTACCCGTCTTGCCGCTGCTACCCTGCTGCTCGGCAGCCTGGCATTGGCCAGCGCAGCTCAAGCGGCTGTCGAAGTCGCCTCTGACCCTTCGCTGTACTCCGACAAAATCTCCGCCCTGCACAATTCATACGGCAAGGACACGCTCGTCAGAACCAGTGTCAGCATCGATGATCTGGAAAACCTGCAAAAAACCGTGAAGGCCAATGCCAGCGAACTGGAAAGCCAGAAGCGCACCATCAGCGAACAGGCCCGTCAGATTGAAGAGCTCAAACGCAACAGTGGTTCCAGCACCAGCTCCAGCAGCAAGGAGATTGATGATCTCAAGCGCACGGTCAATGAACAGGAACGCGACCTGAACACTCTCACCAAACAAGTGGAAGAGCTCAAGCGCAACAGCGGTTCCAGCTCCAGCTCGAACAACAGCGAGATCTCCAGCCTGAAACAGAAGATCAACGACCAGGATCGCGCGACGGATCAGCTCAAGCGCACCGTCGAGGAGCTGAGCAGAAAGGTGAAGTAAGCGGGGGGGGGGGAAATGGTGCCCGAGACAGGAATCGAACCTGCGACCTTCGCGTTACGAGTGCGCTGCTCTACCGGCTGAGCTACACGGGCTGTGGGCTAAACCTAGCACTGGTCTCGATGTCCGGCAACTTCGCACACCGCAAAATGGAAAGATCTTTCCTGCACAAAAAAATGCCCCGCCGTTTTCACGGCGGGGCATTTTTTATAACGTTGAAGCGGTTGGCGCGGGGGTAATTAAACGCCCGAAGCCTTGGCCGCTGCTACGTCTTTGATGGACAGCTTGATACGGCCGCGGTTGTCCACGTCCAGTACCAGAACTTCCACTTCCTGGCCTTCTTTCAGGATGTCGGTCACTTTCTCTACACGAGCATCGCTCAGCATCGAGATGTGAACCAGACCGTCCTTGCCTGGCAGGATGTTAACGAATGCGCCGAAGTCGACGATGCGCTCAACCTTACCTACGTAGATCTTGCCGATTTCAGCTTCAGCGGTGATGCCCAGAACGCGCTGACGTGCAGCTTCAGCCGCTTCCTTGGTTTCGCCGAAGATCTTGATCGAGCCGTCGTCTTCGATGTCGATCGAAGCCTTGGTCTCTTCACAGATCGCACGAATGGTCGCGCCGCCTTTACCGATGACATCACGGATTTTGTCGGTGTCGATTTTCATCGCGATCATGGTCGGAGCGTTTTCCGACAGTTCGGTACGCGACTGGCCAATGATCTGGTTCATCTGACCGAGGATGTTCAGGCGCGCTTCCAGGGCTTGGCCCAGAGCGATCTCCATGATTTCTTCGGTGATGCCCTTGATCTTGATGTCCATCTGCAGCGCGGTAACACCCTTGGCGGTACCGGCTACTTTGAAGTCCATGTCGCCCAGGTGGTCTTCGTCACCCAGGATGTCAGTCAGGACGGCGAATTTCTCGCCTTCTTTAACCAGACCCATGGCGATACCGGCAACCGGTGCCTTCATCGGTACACCGGCGTCCATCAGCGCCAGGGAAGCGCCGCAGACCGAAGCCATGGAGCTCGAACCGTTGGACTCAGTGATTTCCGATACGACACGGATGGTGTACGGGAACACGTCGGCAGCAGGCAGCATGGCCTGAACCGAACGACGGGCCAGACGGCCGTGACCGATTTCGCGACGACCAGCGCCACCCATGCGACCACACTCGCCTACCGAGAACGGAGGGAAGTTGTAGTGCAGCATGAACGGGTCTTTTTTCTCGCCTTCCAGGGTGTCCAGCAGCTGTGCGTCACGGGCGGTGCCCAGTGTCGCGACGACCAGAGCCTGGGTTTCGCCACGGGTGAACAGTGCCGAACCGTGGGTCTTCGGCAGAACACCCACTTCGATGTTCAGCGGACGTACGGTGCGGGTGTCGCGGCCGTCGATACGTGGCTTGCCGTTAACGATGTTTTCGCGAACGGTGCGGTATTCGATTTCGCCGAAAGCAGCTTTGACTTCAGCAGCGGAAGGCTGGCCTTCTTCACCGGACAGCTTGGCAACCACCTGGTCTTTCAGTTCGCCCAGGCGAGCGTAACGGTCAGCCTTGATGGTGATGGTGTAAGCCTGGGAGATCGCTTCGCCGAACTCGGCACGGATAGCACCCAGCAGAGCAGTGGCTTCTGGCTGAGGAGCCCAGGTCCAGGTTGGCTTGGCAGCTTCAGCGGCCAGCTCTTTAACGGCGTTGATCACCACCTGGAACTCGTCGTGAGCAAACAGTACCGCGCCCAGCATCTGGTCTTCGGTCAGCTCTTTGGCTTCCGATTCAACCATCAACACGGCTTCCGAAGTACCGGCAACGACCATGTCCAGGCTCGAAGCTTTCAGTTGCTCGTAAGTCGGGTTCAGCAGGTAGCCGGTGCTTTCGTGGAACGCAACGCGGGCAGCGCCGATCGGGCCATCGAAAGGAATGCCGGAGATAGCCAGCGCAGCCGAGGTACCGATCATCGCAGCGATGTCCGGATCGGTCTTCTTGCTGGTGGAAACGACGGTGCAGACAACCTGCACTTCGTTCATGAAACCTTCAGGGAACAGTGGACGGATCGGACGGTCGATCAGTCGGGAAGTCAGGGTTTCTTTCTCGGAAGGACGGCCTTCACGCTTGAAGAAACCGCCAGGGATCTTGCCGGCGGCGTAAGTCTTTTCCTGGTAGTGAACAGACAGAGGGAAGAAGCCCTTGCCTGGATCGGCTTGTTTGGCACCGACTACGGTCACCAATACGCTGACGTCGTCGTCAACGGTGACCAATACTGCGCCGGAGGCCTGACGGGCGATACGGCCAGTCTCGAGGGTAACGGTCGACTGACCGAACTGGAATTTTTTGATTACCGGGTTCACGGTGTCCTACCTTCTTTGTGGCTCTTGGGGGAACTGGTTTCTTGCGAAATTCTTGGGCAACGCCGGGAATCGGCCCGACTGTCATTGTCCAGGGTAAAACTATTGTCCAGATAAAACTTGAGGCTGGGAGCCTGCCATGTGCCTGCGGGAAACCCGCTGGCACACAGCAAACAACCAACCTCTAGCGCAATCGCTTATTAGCGACGCAGACCCAGGCGAGCGATCAGAGCGCTGTAACGGCTCACGTCCTTGCCTTTCAGGTAGTCCAGCAGCTTACGACGCTGGTTAACCATGCGGATCAGACCACGACGGGAGTGGTGATCTTTACCGTTGGCCTTGAAGTGACCTTGCAGTTTGTTGATGTTGGCGGTCAGCAGTGCAACTTGCACTTCTGGCGAACCAGTGTCACCAACAGCTTGCTGGTAGTCAGCTACGATTTGAGCTTTTTCTTGAACGTCGAGAGCCATGAGGCAATCCTTTTATCAGGAAACTGTTTCAGAAAAACAGTTTCAACAGGCCAGGGACAAATCCCTGTATCTAAAAATGAGTAGTGACCGTGCCTGTTAACAGCCACCCTCGTTCGGTCATTCTGACCGAATCAGTCGACGTGGCGCGATACGCCCGTCTTCGCTCACTTCACCGATACCGATGAAGCGACCATTGTGATCCTGTACCCGTACCATGCCAAATTTCGGTGCATCCGGGGCACGTACCGGCTGGCCGTTAAGCCAGTAGAACGCGCTCGCTTCCGAGAACTGCAACAGCGGCCAATCCAGCAGGCCGCTGTCCGATGGCATCAGGAAGCGGTCGACCGCTTCGTTGCCGCCTTCGGCATGTACCGCTTCAAGCTCTTCCAGCGTGACGGTCTGCGCAAGCGTGAAAGGCCCGGCCTGGGTACGTCGCAATTCAGCCACGTAAGCGCCACAACCGAGTTGCTCACCGATATCCTCCACCAGGGTACGGATATAGGTGCCTTTGCTGCAATCCACCGCAAGCCGCGCAGTATCACCCTCAAAGGCCAGTAATTCCAAGCGCGCAATAGTAACAGAACGCGGTTCGCGCTCCACTACTTCACCTGCACGGGCCAGCTTGTACAGCGGCTGCCCATCGCGCTTGAGTGCCGAGTACATCGGCGGTATCTGACTGATTTGCCCACGAAATTTCGGCAACACAGCTTCGATATCGGCACGACCAACGGTCACCGGACGTTCCAGCAAAACCTCACCTTCGGCATCCGCCGTGGTGGTGGTCTTGCCCAGTTGCGCCAGGGTTTCATAACCTTTGTCGGAATCGAGCAGGTATTGCGAGAACTTGGTGGCCTCGCCGAAGCACAACGGCAACACGCCGGTGGCCAGCGGATCGAGACTGCCGGTGTGCCCGGCCTTCTCGGCATTGAGCAACCAGCGGACCTTCTGCAACGCCGCGTTGGAAGTGAACCCCAACGGCTTGTCGAGCAGGATGATACCGCTGACGTTACGACGGATACGTTTGACCTGAGCCACCGATTACTCCTTGGCGTCTTCGGGTTCAGCCGCTACCGGGTGCTGACTGTCTTCAGCCACCGCGCGTTCGATCAGGGCCGACAGGTGCGCACCACGCACGACACTTTCGTCGTAATGGAAGTGCAACTGTGGAACGCTGCGCAATTTCATCTCGCGAGCCAACTGCATGCGCAGGAAACCGGCGGCGGAGTTGAGCACCTTGATGCTTTGCGCGATGTCGTCGCGGCTGTCCTGCCCCATCACGGTGATGAAGATCTTGGCGTGACCGACGTCACGGCTGACTTCAACAGCGGTAATGGTGACCAGCCCGACGCGCGGGTCTTTGACTTCACGACGGATCAGCTGTGCCAGCTCACGCTGCATCTGATCGCCGATACGTTGGGTACGGCTATATTCTTTTGCCATGTCTTGTTACCTGTTACTGCCCCACGGTGAAACCCGAAGGGTCTGAAAGCGGCAAACGCCCGGCCTGACAAAAGCCAGACCGGGCGTTGCGTTTAGAGTCCGACTGATGCGCCGCGCAATTGCATGCGGCTGGCCATCACGGCTCTTGAAGTGCGCGAGTTAGAGGCTGCGAGCAACCTGAACCTTCTCGAATACTTCGATCTTGTCACCGACCTTGACGTCGTTGTAGCTCTTCACGCCGATACCGCATTCCATGCCGGCACGTACTTCGGAAGCGTCATCCTTGAAGCGGCGCAGGGATTCCAGCTCGCCTTCGAAGATAACGATGTCTTCACGCAGTACACGGATTGGACGGTTACGGTGGACAACACCTTCGATAACCATGCAACCGGCGATCGCGCCAAACTTCGGCGAACGGAACACGTCACGCACTTCAGCGGTACCCAGGATGTTCTCGCGAACATCGCTGCCCAGCATACCGGTAAGGGCTTTCTTGACGTCTTCGATGATGTCGTAGATCACGTTGTAGTAACGCATATCCAGACCTTCCTGCTCGACGATCTTGCGAGCGCCGGCATCGGCACGCACGTTGAAGCCGAACAGTACAGCGTTGGAGGCCAGTGCCAGGTTGGCGTCGGATTCGGTGATACCACCGACACCGCCACCGACCACACGCACTTGCACTTCGTCGTTACCCAGGCCATTCAAGGCACCGTTCAACGCTTCCAGCGAACCACGGACGTCGGATTTGAGGACGATGTTGAGCGTCTTCTTCTCTTCCTGACCCATGTTCTCGAAGATATTTTCAAGCTTGCCGGCGTGAGCACGGGCCAGTTTGACTTCGCGGAACTTGCCTTGACGGAACAGAGCCACTTCACGGGCTTTCTTCTCGTCAGCAACTACGCTCATCTCGTCGCCAGCGTCCGGAGTACCGTCCAGGCCGAGGATCTCGACAGGGATGGAAGGACCGGCTTCCTTGATTGGCTTGCCGTTCTCGTCGAGCATGGCGCGAACGCGGCCATAGTTCGAACCGACCAGCACCATGTCGCCCTGGCGCAAGGTACCGTCTTGAACCAGAACGGTTGCAACCGGACCACGACCTTTGTCGAGACGCGATTCAACCACAACACCACGACCAGGGGCCGATGGGGTTGCTTTCAGTTCGAGAACTTCAGCTTGCAGCAGAACAGCTTCGAGCAACTCGTCCACGCCGGTACCGACTTTCGCCGAAACCGATACGAACGGGGTGTCGCCGCCCCACTCTTCCGAAGTCACGCCGTGAACCGACAATTCGCTACGGATGCGATCGAGATCGGCGCCCGGCTTGTCGATTTTGTTCACTGCAACAACCAGAGGTACGCCAGCCGCCTGAGCGTGCTGAACAGCTTCAACGGTCTGCGGCATTACGCCGTCGTCCGCTGCAACTACCAGGATCACGATGTCGGTCGCCTTGGCACCACGGGCACGCATGGCGGTAAACGCGGCGTGACCAGGGGTGTCGAGGAAGGTGACCATGCCGCGTTCGGTTTCAACGTGGTACGCACCGATGTGCTGGGTGATACCACCGGCTTCGCCAGCAGCTACCTTGGCGCGACGGATGTAGTCGAGCAGCGAGGTCTTACCGTGGTCAACGTGACCCATTACGGTCACAACTGGTGCACGGGAGAACGTCTCGCCTTCAAACTTCAGGGACTCGGCCAGGGAATCTTCCAGGGCGGTGTCGCTGACCAGGGTCACTTTGTGGCCCAGCTCTTCGGCAACCAGTTGGGCAGTTTCCTGATCCAGTACCTGGTTGATGGTCGCTGGGGTACCCAGTTTGAACATGAACTTGATGATTTCAGCAGCCTTGACCGACATCTGCTGGGCGAGATCGCCAACAGTGATGGTCTCGCCGATCTTCACTTCGCGCACAACAGGGCCGGTTGGGCTCTGGAAACCGTGGGCGTTGCGTTTCTTCAGCTTGGCCTTGCCGCGACCACCACGACGGAAGCCATCGCTTTCTTCGTCGGTAGTACGTGGGGCAACGCGTGGAGCAGGCGCTTTTTCCTTGACCGAAGCACGATGCGGAGCGTTTTTGCGCTCGCCATCGCCACTGCCCCGACGATTACTATCGTCGGCACGTGGTTTGTCCGGACGACGCTGCTCGTCGCGCTTGCGAGTGTCGGCTGCAGGCGCAGCGGCCACGACCGGGGCGCTTTCACGCACAGGTTCGGCAACTGCAACAGGCGCTGCGACAGCTTCGACAGGAGCGGTTTGCGCAGCAGCAGGCTGGCGACGCGCTTCTTCTTCGGCGCGACGCTTGGCTTCTTCTTCAGCCTTCTGACGTGCAGCATTTTCTACTGCGCGACGTTCTTCCAGTTCGCGTTTGCGCTCGGCTTCGATTTCTTCCGGGCTGCGTTGCACGAAGACTTTCTTCTTGCGTACTTCAACGCTGATGCTTTTGCTGCCAGCAACACGCAGGGTGCTGGTGGTTTTACGCTGCAGCGTGATCTTGCGTGGTTCTTCCACTTTCGCCTTGTGGCTGCTTTTCAAGTGAGTCAGCAAAGATTGCTTCTCACTGTCAGTCACATGTTCTTCGGCGGCGGTGTGCGGCAGACCTGCCTCACGCATCTGCTGCAACAGGCGCTCTACCGGTGTTTTGACCTCATCGGCCAGTTGTTTCACCGTGACTTGCGTCATGCACTTCTCTCCTCAGGCCGCGCCTAATTACTCGAACCAGTGGGCTCGGGCGGCCATGATCAACTTGCCGGCACGATCATCGTCAATGCCGTCGATGTCGAGCAGGTCGTCAATAGACTGCTCGGCCAGGTCTTCGCGGGTAATTACGCCGCGCACCGCCAGTTCCATCGCCAAATCCTTGTCCATACCCTCAAGCGAGAGCAGGTCTTCGGCCGGATGGGCGTCTGCCAGCTTTTCCTCAGTAGCGATGGCTTTGGTCAACAAACGATCCTTGGCGCGAGCGCGAAGCTCGTTGACGGTTTCTTCGTCAAAGCCGTCGATGTTGAGCATTTCTTCCAACGGTACGTAGGCAATCTCTTCCAGGCTGGTGAAACCTTCATCTACCAGCACCTGTGCCAGGTCTTCGTCGACTTCCAGCTCGTCGATGAAGTTGCGCAGGATGTCGCCGGTTTCTGCTTGTTGCTTAGCCTGGATGTCCGATTCGGTCATCACGTTCAGGGTCCAGCCAGTCAACTGGCTAGCCAGACGCACGTTCTGACCACCGCGACCGATGGCCTGAGCCAGATTGTCTGCGCCAACGGCGATGTCCATTGCGTGGGCATCTTCGTCAACGATAATTGCCGCCACTTCAGCCGGCGACATTGCATTGATCACGAATTGAGCCGGGTTATCGTCCCACAGGACGATGTCCACACGCTCACCGCCTAACTCGCCGGACACTGCCTGGACGCGCGAACCGCGCATACCGATGCAAGCGCCTTGCGGGTCGATGCGTTTGTCCTTGGAGCGGACCGCGATCTTGGCGCGCGAACCCGGGTCACGGGATGCAGCCATTACTTCGATCAAGCCTTCAGCGATTTCCGGCACTTCGATGCGGAACAACTCGATCAGCATTTCCGGCGCAGTACGCGACAGAATCAGCTGCGGGCCCCGGTTCTCGGTGCGGATTTCCTTGAGCAGCGCACGCAGACGCACGCCAACCCGGAAGGTTTCGCGAGAGATGATGTCTTCACGGGCCAGCAACGCTTCTGCGTTATTGCCCAGGTCGACGATCACGTTGTCGCGGGTGACTTTCTTCACGGTGCCGGAGATGATTTCCCCCAGACGCTCGCGATAAGCATCAACGACTTGAGCACGCTCGGCTTCGCGAACTTTCTGCACGATGACTTGCTTGGCAGTCTGTGCAGCAATGCGGCCGAACTCGATGGATTCGATTTTTTCTTCGACAACGTCACCGACCTTCGCGCCAGGATGCGTTTGCGCAACCTTGCTTGGCCAGGTTTCGATAGCCGGATCGTCCAGGTCTGCTTCTTCAACGACCGTCCAGCGACGGAATGTCTCGTAAGCACCGGTGTGGCGATTGATTTCCACACGCAGATCGACTTCGTCCTCGAAACGCTTTTTGGTAGCAGTGGCCAGAGCCAGCTCCAGCGCTTCAAAAATTACGTTTGCCGGTACGCCCTTTTCATTGGATACCGACTCAACAACCAGCAGTACTTCTTTGCTCATCGTACGCCTCGCCTTTCGCAAGCCATTGGATCCGCGGGATCCGCGTCTCAGTCAAAACTGGGAATAATGTTGGCCTTGTCGATCATATCGATCGGCAACAGGAACTCATGGTCTTCAACCTGCACCACGACGTCCTGCTCTTCTACACCGCGCAGAAGGCCCTGAAAGTTGCGTCGACCTTCAAAAGGCGAGCGCAGCTTGATCTTCACTTGTTCACCGGCAAATTTTGCAAACTGCTCAAGAGTGAACAGTGGGCGTTCCATGCCAGGCGAGGAAACTTCAAGGGTGTATTCAACGGAGATTGGATCTTCAACATCCAGCACACCGCTGATCTGGCGACTGACGATGGCACAATCGTCCACCAGCACGCCGCCTTCTTTATCGATATAAACGCGCAACATTGAGTGGCGACCTTGAGCCGAAAACTCAATACCCCAGCATTCATAGCCTAGGGCCACGACCACCGGGGCCAGCAAGGCCTGCAACTCTTCTAGCTTGCTCGACACCTGAACCCCCTCGTGCATGTATGTGCATGCTATGCAAAATAAAAAAATGGGCGAAACGCCCATCCTTGAAACGCCGCCGAATAGCGGCGTTGAAAGTGTCCAGCTAACAAAAAGCCCCTGAAAAGGGGCTCCTTAAACTGGTTGCGGGGGCCGGATTTGAACCGACGACCTTCGGGTTATGAGCCCGACGAGCTACCAGACTGCTCCACCCCGCGACAAAGCTGGGGCGGAAGTATACGACCGATCCCTGACAGGGTCAATGTAACCTTCCACCTACAAGAAAGCCCGCAACAGCGGGCTCTCCTGATAATTGGTACCGAGAAGGGGACTCGAACCCCTACACCCTATGGGCACAACCACCTCAAGGTTGCGTGTCTACCAATTCCACCACCTCGGCAATACTACGTTTGAAACTCTTCTTACTTCTGCTCTTGAGCTGGAGGCACGTCAGTCGCTGGAGTAGCCGACTTTTGCTCTTGAAGCACCGGGACATCATCAGAAGCCGGTTGTTGCTTTGGAACTTCCAACACTGCCGGGTTTGGCAAACCTACTTGAGTCAGCTGGTGAGCCTTCTCTTTAGCAAAGTAACCTAACCCCAAGCTGGTTATGAAGAAACCGGCGGCAAGTATAGCAGTAAACTTACTAAGAAAGGTAGAGGAACCTTGGCTTCCGAACACAGTATTTGAAGCACCTGCTCCGAAAGATGCGCCAGCGTCCGCACCCTTACCCTGCTGCAGCAATACCAGAGCAACTACGCCCAACGCACCCAGCAGATGAAAAACGACTACGACTGTTTCCAGCATTTTTTCAGTTTCCCGCGGCGCGACAAATCGCACCGAACTCATCTGCATTCAGGGAAGCTCCACCAATGAGCCCCCCATCGATATCCGGCATGCCGAACAGTTCGACCGCATTGGCCGCCTTCACGCTGCCGCCGTATAGAAGCCGCACACCTTGTGCGACTTCAGAATTCTCTGCCGCCAACTGGGCGCGAATGGCTGCGTGCACATCCTGCGCTTGTTGCGGCGAAGCAGTCAGCCCGGTGCCAATGGCCCAGACCGGCTCGTAAGCGATTACTGCTCGTGCAAAAGCACCGACACCCAGCTCCTCGATGATACTGCCCAGCTGACGCCCGACAACCTCAAGAGTTTTTCCGGCTTCGCGCTGCTCGAGGGTTTCCCCTACACACAACACCGGAATCAAGCCACATGCCTGTGCAGCTGCGAATTTTCGATTCAGCGTCCCGTCAAGCTCGCCCATTATCTGGCGACGCTCGGAGTGCCCTACAAGCACCAGGGAACAACCTGCATCCACCAATTGACTCGGTGAAATCTCACCTGTCAACGCACCCTGCCCGGACTCAATCGCAGAGTTCTGCGCGCCGACCGAAATCGACTTCCCTTGCAAGCCATCAATCACTTGATTGATATACAAGCTAGGCGGGAACACCGCGACATCAACACCGCTTGGCAAGGCCAGATGACGAAGGCCGTTGATCAGCTCAGCGACGCTGGCGCGGGTACCGTGCATCTTCCAGTTACCAGCTACCATAGGGCGACGCATGCTGTACCTCGTCGGTCAAAGTGGGCGCAGATGTTACCCAACACAATCATGGCTGGCAAGCCGAAATCAGGCAGAAACTTCAGTTACCAGTTTTGCCAGCTCTTCGGCGTAACCACGAACCTGCACTTCGTCCTCGCCTTCGACCATGACGCGCACCAATGGCTCTGTCCCGGACTTGCGCAACAACACGCGCCCACGACCCGCCATCGCCTGGGTGACACGATCACTGGCCTCCTTGACAGTCGGATGCTCGAGCGGGCTCGCGCCACCACCAAACCGCACGTTAATCAACACCTGAGGGCACTTACGCAGCGCCTGACGCGATTGAGCCAGACCTTCTGCGCGCCGCTTCAGCGCCATCAGTACCTGCAATGCAGCAATGATCGCATCACCGGTAGTGGTGTGACTGAAACAGACAATGTGCCCCGAGTTCTCACCACCTACCAGCCAATCGCGCTCCAACAACTCGGAGATGACGTAACGGTCACCAACGTTGGCTCGCACAAAAGGAATCGCCAGGTCCGACAGGGCCAACTCCAGCCCCAGGTTACTCATTAGCGTACCGACTACACCGCCCTGCAACTTGCCGCGCTCTTGCAGGTCGCGCGCGATGATGAACAGCAACTCATCACCATCGACAACAGCGCCGGTGTGATCAACCATCTGCACCCGATCACCATCACCGTCAAAGGCGATGCCTAAATCGGCGTGCTCGGCCAATACGGCAGCCTGTAGCGGCGCCATATGGGTCGAACCGCAGTTTTCGTTGATGTTCAAACCATTAGGATGGGCGGAAAGCACAACAACTTCGGCCCCCAACTCCCGGAACACGCTAGGCGCTACTTTATAGGTCGCGCCGTGAGCACAATCGAGCACGATCTTCAGGCCGGCAAAACTGGTGCCGGTGGGAACGCTGCTCTTGCAGAATTCGATATAACGGCCCGAAGCATCGTTGATTCGCGACACTTTGCCGATCTTGCTCGACTCAACCACGGTCATCGGGGTGTCTAGCAGTTCTTCGATCATCAGCTCGACTTCATCCGGGAGCTTGGTGCCCTTACCAGAGAAAAACTTGATGCCGTTATCGTCATGAGGGTTATGCGAAGCGCTGATCACGATGCCAGCTTCGGCATGAAAGGTCCGCGTCAAATAGGCGATGGCCGGAGTCGGCATTGGCCCCAACAGCATCACATCAGCACCGGCCGAGGTCAGCCCAGCCTCAAGCGCCGACTCGAACATGTAACCGGAGATCCGGGTGTCCTTGCCCACGAGCACCTTGCACGCGCCCATGCTGCGAAATGCCATGCCTGCCGCCCAGCCAAGCTTGAGCATGAAATCAGGAGTGATCGGGTATTGACCGACCCGACCACGAATGCCGTCGGTGCCAAAATATTTCTTACTCATAAGTACTCCATCATTCTTATTCGGCTGACTCTACGGCGGCGATCATCCGCACCACGTCGACTGTTTCCGCTACATCATGGACGCGCAATATACGCGCACCTTTGACCCATGCCAGCGCCGCAAGTGCCAGACCGCCATACAGACGCTCTCCCACCGGTCGATTCAAGGCCTGGCCGATCATGCTCTTTCGCGAAACACCGACTAACAGAGGCCGCCCCAAGGCATGAAGGGCCTCCATATGCTTAAACAAACTTAGGTTGTGCTGCAGGGTTTTCGCGAAGCCGAAGCCCGGATCGAGAATGATCCGCTCAGCAGGGATACCCACCGACGCGCACTGAACCATGCGTTCAGCGAGAAACTCGCCGACCTCTTTCGTAACATCCTGATACTGCGGATTGTCTTGCATATCGCCTGGCTCGCCGAGCATATGCATCAGGCACACCGGCAAACCGGTGGCCGCCGCTGCATCCAGAGCACCATCTCGACGCAACGAGCGCACGTCATTGATCAACCCCGCCCCCAGCCTTGCGGTTTCACGCATGACGGCAGGCGTGGAGGTATCGACCGAGATAATCACATCCAGTTCGCGACTGATGCGCTCAATGATAGGCGCTACGCGCTCGAGCTCTTCAAGCGGCGAAACAGCCCTGGCACCGGGCCGGGTCGATTCGCCACCGACGTCGATCAGCGTCGCACCGGCCGCCACCATCGCCTCGGCGTGGCGCAGGGCCGCGTCCAGCTGGCTGTATCGGCCGCCATCGGAAAAGGAATCGGGAGTGACATTGAGAATGCCCATGACATGCGTCTGGGCCAAATCAAGAACCCGGTTGCCGCAAGGCAACCGGGTCGAGGACTGAACAGAAGTCATTTCAAACCTTAAACGTCAGCAGCCGGGCCGCCGATAGGTGTTTCCGGACGCCCATCCTGCACCACCGGAGGCGTGCCGGAAGTGTCGTTGCCGCCAGACCAGTCGCGAGGTTCGCGAGGCGTACGACCTGCCATGATGTCATCGATCTGATCGGCATCGATCGTCTCGTACTTCATCAAGGCATCCGCCATCGCATCAAGCTTGTCACGGTTATCCGTGAGGATCTGCTTGGCCGTGCCGTAGCACTGGTCAATGATGCTGCGCACTTCGGAGTCGATCAGCTTGGCCGTCTCGCCGGAGAAACTGGCATGCTGACCACCGCCACCACGACCGAGGAACACTTCGCCCTCTTCTTCGGCGTACATCAATGGACCGAGCTTTTCCGACAACCCCCACTTGGTCACCATGTTTCGTGCTATCTGGCTGGCACGCATGATGTCGTTGGACGCACCGGTGGTGACGCCATCGAAGCCCAGGGTCATCTCTTCAGCGATACGACCGCCGTACAGCGAGCAGATCTGGCTGATCAGTGCACGCTTGGACAGGCTGTAGCGATCTTCTTCCGGCAGGAACATGGTCACACCAAGTGCGCGACCGCGCGGAATGATCGACACCTTGTAGACCGGATCATGCTCGGGCACGACGCGACCGACGATAGCGTGGCCGGCTTCGTGATAAGCAGTGTTCTGCTTTTCTTTCTCGGACATGACCATGGATTTGCGCTCGGCACCCATCATGATCTTGTCTTTAGCCAGTTCGAACTCTTTCATCTCGACGATGCGCTTGCCGGCACGAGCTGCAAACAACGAAGCCTCGTTCACCAGGTTGGCCAGGTCAGCACCGGAGAAACCAGGAGTACCACGAGCGATCACGGCCGGAGCGACGTCGTCACCCATCGGCACTTTGCGCATGTGGACTTTGAGAATCTGCTCGCGACCACGGATGTCCGGCAGACCAACCACGACCTGACGGTCGAAGCGGCCCGGACGCAGCAACGCAGGGTCCAGTACGTCCGGACGGTTGGTCGCGGCAATGACGATGATGCCGTCATTCATTTCGAAGCCGTCCATCTCTACCAGCAACTGGTTGAGGGTCTGCTCGCGCTCATCGTGACCGCCACCCATGCCAGCACCACGGTGGCGACCGACGGCGTCGATTTCATCGATGAAGATGATGCATGGCGCATGTTTCTTCGCCTGCTCGAACATATCACGGACACGGCTGGCACCGACGCCGACGAACATTTCGACGAAATCGGAACCGGAAATAGTAAAGAACGGTACTTTGGCTTCGCCGGCAATCGCCTTGGCCAGCAAGGTTTTACCGGTACCCGGAGGACCAACCATCAGCACGCCGCGAGGAATGCGACCGCCCAGGCGCTGGAACTTGCCCGGATCACGCAGGAACTCGACCAGTTCGCCGACTTCTTCCTTCGCTTCGTCACAACCTGCAACGTCAGCCAGGGTGGTTTTCACCTGATCTTCGGAGAGCAGGCGCGCCTTGCTCTTGCCGAAACTCATCGGCCCGCCCTTGCCGCCGGCACCGCCCTGCATCTGCCGCATGAAAAACATGAAGACGGCGATGATAACCAGGATCGGGAAGCTTGCGACCAGGAGTTGAGTCCAGATGCTTTGCTGCTCAGGCTGCTTGCCTTCGACCACGACGTGGTTATCCACGAGGTCGCCGATCAGACCGTTGTCCTGGATTGCCGGACGAATGGTCTTGAAGCTGTCGCCATCGTTGCGCTTGCCGGTAATCACGTAGCCATCAACCGCTACGCGCTCGACCTTGCCATCCTTGACCTGCTGGATGAAGTCGGAATAGTTGAGGGTCTGCGGCTCGTTAGGGCTGGAGAAGTTGTTCATCACCGTCACCAGGACAGCCGCGATGATCAACCACAGGATCAGATTCTTTGCCATATCGTTCAATTAACTACCCTCTGAAGCAAGCTCCGCTAATGGCGCGCGCTTCGCATGATATTCACCGGCCTAACTTACTACATTACCTACGGCTCTGGCAGGCGCCGTCTGTAACCCTTTGTGAAACACTTTCTACACGATATTCGCTAATGCACGCGGGGCGAAATATGAAAAACCTATCACCCCGCCAAAAAACCTCGTTTTACTCACTACGCCCGCGGTAACCCCAAGCCAGCATGTATTGCTCGCGGGAACTGTCGCGGGAAGAGTCTGGCTTGATCATCTGGATCTTGTCGAATTTCCGACGAGCATCCTTCAGGTAAACATCAAACCCTTCGCCCTGAAAAATCTTGATCACAAAATTACCACCCGGCTTGAGTATCCGTTCCGCCAAATCAAGCGCCAGCTCGCAAAGAAACATGGCTTTTGGCATATCCACTTCAGGCGTACCACTCATATTGGGGGCCATATCGGAAATCACAAGGTCCACCTGCGAATTACCCACAGCTTCAAGGATCCGCGTGAGCACTTCGTCCTCGGTGAAGTCCCCCTGAATGAAAGTCACGTCCGGAATGCTGTCCATTTCCAGAATGTCCGAGGCGATCAGACGCCCCTGACCACCAATCAGACGACTAGTCACCTGCGACCACCCCCCGGGCGCCGCACCCAGGTCGACAACGCTCATGCCGGGACGGATCAGCTTGTATTTCTCCTGGACCTCCAGAAGCTTGTAACTCGCACGCGAGCGGTAGCCATCCTTCTGCGCCTGCTTCACATAGGGATCGTTGACATGTCTTTTCAGCCAACCAAGGCTTGTCTTGGAACGCGCCATTGGGCACCTCGATGATAAGGGTCGTGATTAATTGGGCGGATCCACGAGCCCTCGGGTAAAATGGCCGCCATTTTACAGAATCCAGACGAAAGGGTCAGATTATGCCGCTCACTCAAGAGCAGAAGAAACAGTACAAGTCCATTGGCCACCATCTGAAACCAGTTTTGATTGTGGCTGACAACGGCTTGACTGAAGGTGTGTTAGCCGAACTTGAACGCGCTTTGGCGGATCACGAGCTGATCAAAATCAAGCTCAACATCCTCGATCGCGAATCGCGCTTGGCAGCCATTGCAGAACTCTGCAAAGCCGGCAAAGCCGATCTGGTTCAGGTCATCGGCAAGATGACACTGATTTATCGCAAGAACTTCAGCGTCAACAAGCAGCTGTCGAACGTCCATCGCTTCAAGTGATGGCAAGGGTCAAGGGTGTGCTTCGCGCACCCTGACACTCCATCCAGGCACCGGCTGCATCACCAGCACCAGCCCGGAAAAACCCAGGACAAGATAGCTGAACAACTGCCAATGCAGCGCCTGCGGCCAACCGAAGCGTACTGCGAAATACATCGCGCACCCATACAGCGCCATCAGCAGCAGTTGCCCGCGAATATCCCGCCATAGACTGGCAAGGCCCTCGGCCTGTACCAGCACCAAAGCCTGAAAAATCACACTCGCTGTGGCGAATCCCACCATCAGCGTATTCAGCGCACCTGCAATTTCGTCGATCAGCAGCGGCGCCAGGCCTATTTGCCCCAGCACCGGCAACAGACCGATGTGCAACAACCACAAGCCGCCAACCCAGAGCATCTGGGTCAGCTGCCAAAGCATGGCACCCGCACGTAGCGGGCGCCTTCTTTCAGATGTGGCGAACTTCGACAATCTCATACTCGATAACGCCACCCGGCGTTTTGACCGCCACCACATCACCCTCTTCCTTGGCGATCAAGGCACGGGCGATCGGCGAACCGACGGAGATCTTGCCGAGTTTGATGTCTGCTTCATCCTCACCAACGATCTGGTAAGTCACGCTTTCATCGGTCTCGACGTTGGCGATTTCGACGGTGGTGCCGAAAATCACCTTGCCGGTGTGCTCGATGGTCGTTACGTCGATGACCACAGCGTTTTGCATGCGGCCTTCAATGTCACGAATCCGCGCCTCGACCATCCCCTGCTGCTCGCGAGCAGCGTGGTATTCGGCGTTTTCCTTCAAGTCACCCAACTCGCGGGCCGTACCGATGTCCTGACTGAGTTTCGGACGAACGACCTTGGTCAGATGAGCGTGTTCTTCTTCCAGGGCTTTAGCGCCCTTGACGGTCATTGGGTATTTGATCATGCCTTCAATCCTGCGTGTAGATCCTGCAAGCGGCGCACGGTCTTCTCGGGACCGAACTTCAGCGCTTCGCAGATAGCTTCGCCAGCAGCAATAGTAGTGGTGCAGTAGATCTTGTGCTGCAAGGCATTACGACGAATGGAGTAGGAATCAGCGATCGACTGACGACCTTCGGTGGTGTTGATGATCAGAGTGACTTCGTCGTTCTTGATCATGTCGACCACGTGCGGACGACCCTCGGTCACCTTGTTCACACGACGCACTTTCAGGCCTGCGGCTTCGATCAGCTTGGCAGTACCGGCAGTGGCGACCACTTCGAAGCCCAAGTTGATCAGATCACGAGCCACGCCCGCAACCAGCGGCTTGTCATCGTCGCGCACGCTGATGAACGCGGTACCGCCGGTTGGCAGCACTTCACTGGCGCCCATCTGGGCTTTGGCAAAGGCTTCGCCGAAGGTGTCGCCCACGCCCATCACTTCACCGGTGGACTTCATCTCTGGGCCCAGGATCGGGTCCACGCCAGGGAATTTGGCGAATGGGAACACCGCCTCTTTCACGCTGTAGAAGTTCGGAATGATTTCTTTGGTGAAGCCGATTTCCTTCAGGGTTTTACCGGCCATCACGCGAGCCGCAACCATCGCCAGGGACACACCGATGCACTTGGAGACGAACGGTACGGTACGGGATGCGCGCGGGTTGACTTCGATGACGTAGATGTCTTCGCCTTGCAGCGCCAACTGAACGTTCATCAGGCCGACCACGCCAAGCTCCAGGGCCATTTTCTTGACCTGTTCGCGCATCTCGTCCTGGATATGTGCAGGCAGCGAGTACGGCGGCAGGGAGCATGCGGAGTCACCGGAGTGAACGCCGGCCTGCTCAATGTGCTGCATGATCGCGCCGATCACCACGTCGGTGCCGTCGCAGACCGCATCCACGTCCATTTCGATTGCGCAGTTGAGGAAGTGGTCCAGCAGCACCGGGCTGTCGTTGGACACTTGAACCGCTTCACGCAGGTAGCGCTTGAGTTCTTCTTCTTCGTAAACGATTTCCATCGCACGACCGCCCAGTACGTAGGACGGACGAACCACCAGCGGGTAACCGATCTTGGCGGCGGCGCGAATCGCTTCGTCTTCGCTGCGCACGGTGGCGTTAGGCGGCTGACGCAGGTTCAGACGCTCAACCATCTGCTGGAAGCGCTCACGGTCTTCGGCGCGGTCGATGGCGTCAGGGCTGGTGCCGATGATCGGCACGCCAGCGGCTTCCAGGGCACGGGCCAGTTTCAGCGGGGTTTGACCGCCGTACTGAACGATCACGCCTTTTGGCTTCTCGACGCGGACGATTTCCAGCACGTCTTCCAGGGTCACTGGCTCGAAGTACAGACGATCGGAGGTGTCGTAGTCGGTGGAAACGGTTTCCGGGTTGCAGTTGACCATGATGGTCTCGTACCCGTCATCGCGCAGGGCCAGCGCTGCGTGTACGCAGCAATAGTCGAACTCGATGCCCTGGCCGATGCGGTTTGGACCGCCACCCAGGATCATGATCTTGTCGCGGCCCGACGGCGCGGCTTCGCACTCTTCCTCGTAAGTCGAGTACAGGTACGCGGTGTCGGTGGCGAACTCGGCGGCGCAGGTGTCGACGCGCTTGTAGACCGGGAACACTTCCAGCTTGTGACGATGGGTACGCAGGTTCTTCTCGGTGACGCCCAGCAGCTTGGCCAGACGCTGATCGGAGAAGCCTTTACGCTTGAGGCGGAACATCAGGTCGCGGTCGATAGCGGACAGACCCAGGGTCTTGACCTTCTCTTCTTCCTTGATCAGATCTTCGATCTGCACCAGGAACCACGGGTCGATCATGTTCATGCCGAAGATGTCTTCGACCGACAGGCCCGCGCGGAACGCGTCAGCCACGTACCAGATACGCTCGGCACCCGGCACGGTCAGTTCGCGCTTGAGGATGCTCATGCTTTCCGGGTTGCTCAGGTCGAGCTTCTCGTCCAGGCCGCAAACACCCACTTCCAGACCGCGCAGAGCTTTCTGCAGGGATTCCTGGAAGGTCCGGCCGATGGCCATGACTTCACCGACCGACTTCATTTGAGTGGTCAGGCGTGCGTCGGCTTTCGGGAATTTCTCGAAGGCAAAGCGTGGCAGTTTGGTGACGACGTAGTCGATGGACGGTTCGAAGGACGCCGGGGTCTTGCCGCCGGTGATGTCGTTCGACAGTTCGTCGAGGGTGTAACCGACGGCCAGTTTCGCCGCGACCTTGGCGATCGGGAAACCGGTGGCTTTCGATGCCAGGGCCGAGGAACGGGATACCCGCGGGTTCATCTCGATGACCACCATGCGACCAGTGTTCGGGCAGATGCCGAACTGGACGTTGGAGCCGCCGGTTTCCACGCCGATCTCGCGCAGTACCGCCAGGGAGGCGTTACGCAGGATCTGGTATTCCTTGTCGGTCAGGGTTTGTGCTGGCGCAACCGTGATCGAGTCACCGGTGTGCACACCCATCGGGTCGAAGTTTTCGATGGAGCAGACGATGATGCAGTTGTCCTTTTTATCGCGGACAACCTCCATCTCGTATTCTTTCCAGCCGATCAGCGATTCGTCGATCAGCAGCTCTTTGGTCGGCGACAGATCCAGACCGCGGGCGCAGATTTCTTCGAATTCTTCACGGTTGTAAGCGATACCGCCACCGGTGCCACCCATGGTGAAGGACGGACGAATGATGCACGGGAAGCCCAGACGATCGAGAACCGCGTTGGCCTCTTCCATGCTGTGGGCGATACCCGAACGCGGGCAGTCCAGACCGATGGATTTCATCGCCTTGTCGAAGCGCGAACGGTCTTCAGCCTTGTCGATGGTGTCAGCGTTGGCGCCGATCATCTCTACGCCGAACTTCTCCAGAACGCCTTCGCGCTCCAGGTCCAGGGCGCAGTTCAGGGCGGTCTGGCCGCCCATGGTCGGCAGCAGCGCGTCCGGACGCTCTTTCTCGATGATCTTGGCAACGGTCTGCCACTTGATCGGCTCGATGTAGGTGGCGTCGGCCATGGCCGGGTCGGTCATGATGGTCGCCGGGTTGGAGTTCACCAGGATGACGCGGTAACCCTCCTCGCGCAGGGCTTTACAGGCCTGGGCGCCGGAGTAGTCGAATTCGCAGGCCTGGCCGATCACGATCGGGCCAGCGCCGAGAATCAGGATGCTTTTAATGTCTGTACGTTTTGGCATGGGTTGTCACTCAAATCCGCAGGTCAGTCGGCAAGCCGTCTTGTTCAATCTCTGAAGCCTTGAGGGGGCCGCCGGTTTCGGGACCGCCCCCAGGCTTCGCTACATCAGGGCGAGCGATTAGCGTCGCTTGGCCATTTCGTTGATGAAGCGATCAAACAGTGGCGCTACGTCGTTCGGGCCAGGGCTGGCTTCAGGGTGACCCTGGAAGCTGAAGGCGCTCTTGTCGGTACGCTCGATGCCTTGCAGGGTGCCGTCGAAAAGCGATTTGTGGATCGCCCGAACGTTGCCTGGCAGGGTCGCTTCGTCTACCGCAAAACCGTGGTTCTGGCTGGTGATCATCACCACACCGCTGTCCAGATCCTGGACCGGGTGGTTGGCACCGTGGTGGCCGTGGCCCATTTTCAGGGTCTTGGCACCGGAGGCCAGGGCCAGCAGTTGGTGGCCGAGGCAGATACCGAATACCGGGATCTCGGTTTCCAGCACGTCTTTAATGGCCTGGATCGCGTAGTCGCATGGCTCAGGGTCACCCGGGCCGTTGGACAGGAACACGCCGTCCGGCTTCAGAGCCAGAACGTCAGCCGCCGGCGTTTGAGCTGGCACCACGGTCACGCGGCAACCGCGCTCGACCAGCATGCGCAGGATATTCAGCTTGACGCCGTAGTCGTAGGCAACCACGTGGTATGGCAGATCGGAAGCGTCGATGGTCGCGTGGCTGTCGGTCTTCAAGTCCCAGACAGTCGAGCGCCACTCGTACTTCTCTTTGGTGCTGACGACTTTCGCCAGATCCATGCCCTTGAGGCCAGGGAAACCCTGGGCAGCGGCGATGGCGGCTTCTTCAGAAATATTGTCACCGGCCATGATGCAGCCGTTCTGCGCGCCTTTCTCACGCAGGATGCGTGTCAGGCGGCGAGTGTCGATACCGGCGATAGCCACGACATTGTTGGCTTTCAGGTAGTCGGACAGAGACATCGTGTTGCGCCAGTTGCTCGCAACCAGTGGCAGGTCACGGATGACCAGGCCAGCGGACCAGACGCGATCGGACTCGGCGTCTTCCGGCGTGGTGCCGGTGTTGCCGATGTGCGGGTAAGTCAAGGTAACGATCTGTTGGGCGTAGGAAGGATCGGTAAGGATTTCCTGATAGCCGGTCATTGCGGTGTTGAACACCACCTCACCAACGGTTTGACCGTCGGCTCCAATGGCTTCGCCGCGAAAAATGCTGCCATCAGCAAGGGCGAGTATGGCTGGCTTAGTCAAGAAGACCTCCCGTAAATAAAGCCTGAAAGGGCGATCGCAGGTTGTAAAAAAGCGGAGTGACGTATGGACACGTCACCCCGCTTCTTCATCGAATTATTCTGCGCGCTTTTAGTGGACACACTAAAGCTGTAGCTTACAGAAAAAGGCATTTTTGGTCTACCGCCAATGAGCCTTAAAGGCCGGAGAATGCGACAGGACGTCGCTTGGCGGTTTAAAACCGGGCTCAAAGGCTATGTTTGAACCCGGTTTCGGCTGCATCTTAACGCAGGTCGAGCACGTCTTGCATGTCGTAGAGGCCTGGCTCACGACCGTCCAGCCACAAAGCTGCACGTACCGCACCCTTGGCGAAGGTCATACGACTGGATGCCTTGTGCGTGATTTCCAGTCGCTCGCCCTCGCAGGCGAACAGCACCGTGTGATCACCAACCACATCACCACCGCGAACAGTCGCAAAGCCGATCGTTTCACGCTCGCGCGCACCGGTGTGACCTTCACGCCCATAGACCGCAACTTTCTGCAGATCACGATCCAGCGCATTGGCGATTACTTCACCCATGCGCAGCGCCGTACCTGAAGGGGCATCGATCTTGTGCCGGTGGTGAGCCTCGATGATTTCGATATCCGCATCATCACCCAGCACGCGCGCCGCCATGTCGAGAAGCTTCAGCGACAGATTTACACCGACACTGAAATTGGCCGCGAACACGATAGGAATATCCTTGCCCGCCTCGGCCAGCAGCTGCTTCTGCGCGGCGTCCAATCCTGTCGTGCCGATCACCATGGCTTTGCCCGCCTTGCGGCAGAAAGCCAGGTTTTTCAGCATGACTTCCGGGAGCGTAAAGTCGATCAGCACGTCGAACTCATCGGCCACCGAATCCAGACTACCGGACAGCGGCACACCAATACGCCCCAACGAGGCCAGCTCACCGGCATCCACGCCAATAAGCGTACTGCCGGGGCGCACGATGGCGGCAGTCAGACCGGTCAGCGGCGCGCGCTGCTGCACCGCCTCGATCAAAATCTTGCCCATGCGGCCGGCGGCACCCATCACAGCTATACGTCGCATGCTCACTCCTTACAAATCGCCGAAGAAGCGCTTCACGCCTTCGAACCAACCGGTGGTTTTCGGCGAATGACTATTGTCGTCGGCCAAGGAGCTACGGAACTCTTCCAGCAATTCGCGCTGGCGACGCCCCAGATTGACCGGAGTTTCGACCGCTACGCGACACATCAGGTCGCCGGCACCGCCGCCACGGACCGGCGCAACGCCTTTGCCGCGAACACGGAACTGCTTGCCGGTCTGAGTCCCTTCAGGGATCTTCAGCTTGACCCGACCATCAAGGGTCGGAATCTCCAGCTCGCCGCCCAACGCTGCGTCGACGAAGCTGATCGGCACTTCGCAGAACAGGTGTTTGCCGTCACGCTGGAAGATCGCGTGCTCACGCACATTGATCACCACGTACAGGTCGCCGGTCGGGCCACCCTGCGCGCCTGCTTCACCTTCGCCGGACAGACGAATACGGTCACCGGTATCGACACCGGCCGGCACTTTGACGGAAAGCGTCTTGTACTCTTCGACACGACCTTCGCCGTGGCAGGAGTCGCACGGATCGGAAATGATCTTGCCCTGGCCATGGCAGCGCGGGCAGGTCTGCTGCACCGAGAAGAAGCCTTGCTGCATGCGCACCTGGCCGATACCACCACAGGTCGGACAAGCGATCGGCGAGGAGCCCTTCTTGGCACCCGAGCCATCGCACGGTTTGCAGTTGACCAGCGTCGGAACGCGGATATTCACGGTCGTGCCACGCACCGCTTCTTCCAGGTTCAACTCCAGGGTGTAACGCAGGTCACTGCCGCGCTGGGCGCCGCCACGGGAGCCGCCGCGACCGCCACCGAAGAAGTCACTGAAGACATCGCCAAAGATATCGGAGAAGTTCTGGCCGCCAAAACCGGCACCGCCGCCACCCATGCTCGGGTCGACACCGGCATGACCGTATTGGTCATAGGCCGCGCGCTTGCTGGAATCGGACAGCACCTCGTAGGCCTCGTTGGCCTCCTTGAACATATCTTCCGACGCTTTGTCATCGGGATTACGGTCCGGGTGGTGCTTCATCGCCAGGCGGCGGTAGGCCTTTTTCAGGTCTGCTTCGCTTGAGCCACGCTCAACACCCAATACTTCGTAATAGTCACGCTTTGCCATAAGTCTTTGCACTCTTAAGGACGTTCGACAAACCTCTCCTGAGCCTCGTCAAACTCGTTGAGCCCCAATACAGGCCCGGACCCAACTCACGTCAATTCAACGATCCTGGTCTTTTATTCAATGCGGTACCTTCGGCTCGAAAAGCAGGAGCATTTCCGGCCGTACCACCAACATCCGAGCGTTGTCGCATGCTGTAAAAATTCGCTAACTCCAGACACGCCAACGCGGGAGCAAGCTCCCGCGCGGCGACATCCTACCAGTCACCGCCTGACGGCAGTCAACCGGGCGACCAACAACTTACTTGTGGTCTTTGACTTCTTCGAACTCGGCATCGACCACGTCATCAGCCTTTTCAGCCGACTCACCCTTCGGCGCCGCGCCTTCAGCTGGCTGAGCCTGTTCGGCATACATTTTCTGAGCCACTGGCGCGGAGACCTTGGACAGCTCTTCAACCTTGGCTTCGATAGCAGCCTTGTCATCGCCTTTAACGGCGGCTTCCAGGGCAACTACTGCCGCTTCGATTGCGGTCTTCTCTTCAGCGCTCACCTTGTCGCCAGCATCGGCGACCATTTTGCGCGTCGAGTGAACCAGGGCGTCGCCTTGGTTACGGGCGCTGGCCAGCTCTTCGAACTTGCGGTCTTCTTCAGCATTCAGTTCAGCGTCGCGAACCATCTGCTGAATTTCGTCCTCGGACAGACCGGAGTTGGCCTTGATCACGATCGACTGAGTCTTGCCAGTGGCCTTGTCTTTGGCGCCTACGTGCAGAATGCCGTTGGCGTCGATGTCGAAGGTCACTTCGATTTGTGGCACGCCACGTGGAGCCGGTGGAATCTCGGCCAGGTCGAACTTGCCCAGGGACTTGTTCTGTGCGGCTTGCTTACGCTCACCTTGCAGCACGTGAATGGTCACGGCGCCCTGGTTGTCGTCAGCAGTCGAGAACACTTGCGATTTCTTGGTAGGAATCGTGGTGTTTTTCTCGATCAGCGCGGTCATCACGCCACCCATGGTTTCGATACCCAGGGTCAGCGGGCTGACGTCGAGCAGCAGAACGTCTTTCACGTCGCCGGCCAATACAGCGCCCTGGATCGCAGCACCCATGGCAACGGCTTCGTCCGGGTTAACGTCTTTACGAGCTTCTTTACCGAAGAAGTCGGAAACAGCTTTCTGCACCATTGGCATACGGGTCTGACCGCCGACCAGAATCACGTCGTCGATCTTGCTGACATCGATACCGGCGTCTTTCATCGCGATACGGCAAGGTTCGATGGTGCGCTGAACCAGGTCTTCCACCAGCGCTTCGAGCTTGGCGCGGGAGATTTTCACGTTCAAGTGCTTAGGACCGGTAGCGTCTGCAGTGATGTACGGCAGGTTCACGTCGGTCGACTGGCTCGAGGACAGTTCGATCTTGGCTTTCTCGGCAGCTTCTTTCAGGCGCTGCATGGCCAGCGGGTCACCCTTGAGGTTCATGCCGCTTTCTTTCTTGAATTCGTCGACGAGGTAGTCGATCAGACGAATGTCAAAGTCTTCACCGCCCAGGAAGGTGTCACCGTTGGTGGCCAACACTTCGAACTGGTGCTCGCCATCGACTTCAGCGATTTCGATAACGGAAACGTCGAAAGTACCGCCGCCCAGGTCGTAAACGATCACGGTGTGATCGCCCTTGGCCTTGTCCATACCGTAGGCCAGTGCGGCTGCGGTTGGTTCGTTGATAATGCGTTTTACGTCCAGGCCCGCGATGCGGCCGGCGTCTTTGGTGGCTTGACGCTGGCTGTCGTTGAAGTAGGCCGGAACGGTGATCACCGCTTCGGTCACAGGCTCGCCGAGGTAGTCTTCGGCGGTCTTCTTCATTTTCTTCAGAATTTCAGCCGAGATTTGTGGCGGCGCCATTTTCTGGCCGTTCACTTCAACCCAGGCGTCGCTGTTGTCAGCCTTGACGATCTTGTAAGGGACCATCTGGATGTCTTTCTGTACGACTTCTTCGTCGAAACGACGACCGATCAGACGCTTCACCGCGTACAGGGTGTTATGCGGATTGGTCACTGCCTGACGCTTGGCCGACTGGCCAACCAGGATTTCGCCATCGTTGGCATAAGCGATGATCGACGGCGTGGTACGCGCGCCTTCAGCGTTTTCAATAACTTTGGCCTTGCCGTTTTCCAGCACGGAGACGCAGGAGTTGGTAGTCCCCAGGTCGATACCGATAATTTTGCCCATGTTCACTCTCCCGAAACTTTGGATTTGGATGCCGCAGTAGTGGTGGCTGACTGCGGTAGCACTTAAACGCTTGACTTCTAAATGGGGGCCTTGCGGCTAATTTCAAGCCTGCTCGTCAATCGAAGGCGAAACCGGTGCAGGTGCCTTGCTGACCACGACCATGGCCGGGCGCAGCAGGCGACCGTGGAGCTGATAGCCCTTCTGAAACACCTTGAGCACGCTGTTTGGCTCGACGTCGGCGCTTTCCTGCATGGCCATCGCCTGATGATGCGAGGCATTGAAAGGTTCGCCTTCAGGATCGATGGCTTCCAGGTGATAGCGCTTCAGGGTGTCCTGGAACATTTTCAGGGTCAGCTCGATCCCTTCGCGCATCGAACGAATGTTTTCGTCGTCAGGGTTGGACAGCTCCAGGCCGCGCTCCAGGCTGTCAATGATCGGCAGCAGGTCGCCTGCGAATTTTTCCAGGGCGAACTTGTGAGCCTTTTCAACGTCCTGATCGGCACGACGGCGGACGTTCTGCAGATCGGCGGCTACACGCAAAGCCTGATCCTGCGCACCAGCCAATTGCTCTTCGAGCACTTGTACACGAGCCGCCAGGTCGTCACCCGAAGCCTCGGTGCCCTGGTTGGCGTCTAGATTTTGCGTATCCACTGTCTGTTCGTCAGCCATAGTTTTCTCCTTCCAATATCGTCCGCGAGCTCAACTCACGCTTCTGCCCCGGTATATGGGGTCGCAAAATTCAGCTTCAAGGGCTATCCGATGATTAACCCTACAAAAAACAGCTGCTTTTTCATTCCCAGGCGCACTAAGGATTTCTTTCAATCAAGCAAATTGACCTAAGCGGGGGCATTGTCAGCCAGAAACAAAACACTGTATAAATAACCAGACCTAATGCCTGGGAGCGGCCTTTATGCTGGTGCACCTGTCCGTACACAACTACGCCATCGTTGAACATCTCGATCTCGAACTCGATCGCGGGATGAGCGTGATCACAGGGGAAACCGGCGCCGGCAAGTCGATCATGCTCGATGCCCTGGGCCTGACCCTGGGCGATCGCGCCGATAGCGGCGTGGTCCGCCCCGGCGCCGACAAGGCCGATATCCTGGCCACCTTCGATCTGATCGATATCCCGGAAGCCAGCGCCTGGCTGGCCGAGCGCGACCTCGAGAACGACGGCCCGTGCATTCTGCGTCGCGTGATCACCGCCGAAGGGCGCTCACGCGGCTATATCAACGGCACCCCCTGCCCCCTCGGCGACCTGAAGGCTCTGGGCGAGTTGCTGATCGACATCCATAGCCAGCACGAACACCAATCCCTGCTCAAGACCGATACCCATCGCCGCCTGCTCGACGAGTACGCCGGTGCCACGGACCTTGCCCGCCAGGTGCAACTGGCTGCCCAACGCTGGCGCCAGACCCGCCAGGAGCTGGAGCGCCTTTCCAACTCCGGTGACGAACAGCGTGCTCGGCATCAGTTACTCAGCTATCAACTCGAAGAACTGGAAAACCTCGGCCTCGGCGAAAACGAACTGGAGCAACTGGAACAGGAACACAAGAACCTGACCAACGCCGAAACCCTGCTGGGCATTTGTCGGCAAGTAGTCGAACAATGCAGCGAAAGTGATTCCGGCAATGTTTTGAACGCACTGACCGCCAGCCTCAATCGCCTGTCGAGCGTGAACAATTCGATCGGCGCCCTGGGTGAAGCCAGTAACCTGCTGACCAGCGCGCAGATCCAGGTTGAAGAAGCCGTGGGCGAATTGAACCGTTTTCTCGACAACTTCGACGCTGACCCGGCACGCCTTCAATACCTGGAAGAACGCCTCGATGCGATCTACACCCTGGCGCGCAAACACCGCATCCAGCCGACCGAGGTCGCCGAGATGCAACAGAAGCTACTCGACGAAATCGAAACCCTGAATGCCAACGATGAATCCATCGAACGACTGGGCGATGAGCTGGCCTCCTACGCCCGTCATTATCAGGAGAAGGCTCGGGAATTGAGCGACTTGCGCCATCAAGCGTCGAGCAGCCTGGCCAGCGCCGTGGAACAGGAAATCCAGCGCCTGGGCATGCCCGGTGGCCGCTTCACCATCGAGCTGCGCCCCAACAGCAGCGACGAACTGCTGCCCAACGGGCTCGAACAAGTGGAACTGCTGGTGAGCGCCAACCCGGGGCAACCGTTGAAAGCCCTGGCAAAAGTGGCATCGGGGGGCGAACTATCGCGCATCAGCCTGGCGATTCAGGTGATCACCGCACAGACCTCCCGCGTACCGACACTGGTGTTCGACGAAGTGGACGTAGGCATTGGCGGCCCGACCGCCGAGATTGTCGGCCAGTTGCTGCGACGCCTCGGGGAGCGCGGACAGGTTCTGACCGTGACGCACTTGCCGCAAGTGGCGGCGCAGGGTCATCAACATCTATTTGTACATAAGGTCCGCGGTGAAGATGCCACGCACACGGCCGTCTCCAAGCTGAGCAAGAATGATCGCGTCGAAGAAGTGGCACGGATGCTGGGCGGCATTGACCTCACCAAGGAGTCCCTGGCTCACGCGAAGAAAATGGTCGTTACCGCAAAGATCTAAGAACGGCAGAAAGCACGAAGGCGACCCAAGGGTCGCCTTCGTTCGTTTCGCAAACCTGAAGTTCGCGCGACATGCTTACTTTTTCTTGCGCACGTACAGTACAAGATTGTGATCGACCATCTCGAAGCCATACTTGTCGACGATTGCTTTCTGCAGCCGCTCGATTTCTTCGTCGAAGAATTCGATCACTTCACTGGTCTCGACGTTGACCATATGGTCGTGATGCTTGCCGTCGTCCAGCTCGAAGACCGCATGGCCTCCGTCGAAGTTGTGCCGCACCACAAGGCCAGCTGCCTCGAACTGGGTCAGAACACGGTAAACCGTGGCCAGACCGACGTCCTCACCAGCCTCCATCAGCGCCTTGTAGACATCCTCGGCACTCATGTGGCGTTGCTCGGCGGAATCGAGCATTTGCAGAATCTTGACCCGTGGAAGGGTCACTTTGAGGCCGGCTTTGCGTAGTTCGCTATTTTCAACCATGGTCAGCTTTCTCGCGATGCTGCTTCGCAGCTTCTCTTAATGCGGGTATGATCGGCGTTTACGTTGTCCCAGCCAAGATAGTGGAAGTCGCCCACCGATGCAAAACACCAAGCTCTTGCTAACCAGTTTCACCTTTGTGGGACTGCTCGCACTCGCCGGTTGTTCATTCCCCGGGGTTTACAAAATCGACATCCAGCAGGGCAATGTCGTCACGCAGGACATGATAGACCAGTTACGCCCGGGAATGACCCGTCGGCAAGTACGGTTTATCATGGGCAACCCTCTGTTGACTGACACGTTCCACGCCGATCGCTGGGATTACCTGTATAGCCTGCAACCGGGTGGCGGTGAACGCCAACAGGAACGCATCAGCGTTATCTTCAACCCGAATGACCAACTTGTCAGCCTCTCTGGCGATTTCATGCCAGGCGTGAGCCGCGACGAGGCCATTCTCGGCAAGGACAGCGGCACTACCGTGACCGCGCCGGCAGGAAACGCCGAGAAGCCGAAGCCAGAAAAACCGGTCAAGCCAGGCTCGTTGCTGGACCAGATCCAGAAGGACGTGGACAACGTAGAAACTGTCCCGGTCCCGACTCCAGAACCGCTGGAAACCTCGCCGCAATAATTTGCGACGCAATAAAAACCCCGGCATGTCCGGGGTTTTTATTGTCTAGCGTTTAATCGAAATCACTGATTCCGGGCTTTGGCCTCGGCCGCTTTGGCTGCACGTAACCGGCGAACTTCTTTCGGGTCAGCGAGCAACGGCCGGTAAACCTCGATGCGATCCCCTTCCTGAACCAGGCGAGTGGCCGGATCAGCGATCACTTTGCCAAAGATCCCGACCGGACAACTGCCCAGATCCAGCTCCGGGAATTCGTCATTCAGGCCCGATTTGAACAACGCATCCCGCACCGTCGCGCCCATCGGCACCGTTACGCTCAGCAGCACCTGACGATCAACGGCGGCATACACCACCTCGATCTTGATCATCGCCTCAACCATGCATCTGCTTCGCGCGCTGGCAGAATGCGTCCATCAACGTATTCGCCGCCTGATTAAACAAAGGCCCCAACGTCGCCCGCACCAGCGGTCCCGAGTAGTCGAACGACAGGTCCAGGCTGATTTTGCAGGCCTTCTCGCCCAGCGGCTTGAACACCCAGACGCCGTGCAACTGGCTGAACGGACCTTCCTCGAGGTTCATTTCGATCGAACGCCCGGGCACCAGGGTATTACGCGTTACGAAATGCTGACTAAGCCCCCCCTTGGCCACGCCGACGCTGGCGCGCATGAACTCAGGAGAGCTTTCCAGAATTTCGGTCGATGAGCACCACGGCAGGAATTCCGGATAGCGGGCCACGTCGTTGACCAGGTCGTAAAGCGCTTGCGCCGGATACGGCAGCAGGGCCGAACGTTGAATGTGTGTCGTCATGTCAGCGTTATTTCCACAACTGGGCGGCAAACACTACAAGAATGCCGATGGGCGCCACATAGCGCATCAAAAACAGGGACAGGGCGAACAATACCGGGCTACGGATCGACAACTCGTCGCGCACCGCTTCACGCCCCATCACCCAGCCCGCAAACACCACGAAACACAAACCACCGAGTGGCAGCATGATCCGCGAGGTGAAGAAGTCGATCACCCCAAAGAAGTCCAGGCCACCGGCAGCTCCCCATTGGTAGAGATGGAATAGCCCGCCGTCGTTCACGAAAAATTTGGCTTCCTTCCATATATTGAAGGAAAACACGGTGCCAAGACCGACGAACCAGCAGGTGAATGCCAGCCAGAAGGTGACCCAGGCGCGGCTGATTTTCGTGCGCTCAACCAGGTAAGCCACCATCGGCTCAAGCAGGGAAATCGCCGAACTCCAGGCCGCAATCGCTACCAGTACGAAGAACACTACGCCCATCAACTGGCCGAACGCTACGTTACCGAAGGCAAATGGCAGGCTGACGAACATCAGGCCGGGGCCTTCGCTCGGGTTCAGCCCGGCAGCAAACACGATCGGAAACAATGCCAAGCCAGCTAATAGCGAAACGAAAGTGTCGAGCAACGCCACACCGACGACGGTTCCGGAAATCGACGAGTGCTTCGGCATGTAGGCGCCGTAGATCATGATTGAACCGACACCCACGCTCAGGGAGAAGAACGCGTGCCCCATGGCCGGCAGCAAGCCATCCAGCACCTTGTCCGGGTGGAAGTCGAACATGAAATGCACGCCTTCCATAAAGTGACCCGTGGTCATGCTGTAACCCAGCAGGACAATCACCATCACGAACAGCAGCGGCATCATGATCCGCAGGCTGCGCTCCAGCCCGGCAACCACACCCTTGGCGATCACCACTGCCGACAACAGCATGAAAATCGTGTGCCAAAGTGTCAGGCGCCATGGGTCGGCGATCACATTGCCGAAATACGCACCGACCTCGCCCGCCGTTACACCCTGGAAGTCGCCACGCCCCATGTCGATGATGTAATCCAGCGACCAACCGCCGACCACACTATAGAAGGACAGAATCAGCAACGCCGTGATCATCCCGGCAAATGCACCCCAGGACCACTTCGCCGAATGCCCCGCTTCCAGCGCCAGGACCTTCAAGGCATTGGCCGGACTCTGCCGCGCGCGCCGCCCGATCAGGGTTTCGGCCAGCATGACGGGCATACCGATCAGCGCGATGCACGCCAGGAACATCAGCACGAAGGCCCCGCCACCGTAGACGCCAACCATGTAAGGGAATTTCCAGATACTACCCAAACCCACGGCCGAACCGGTCGCGGCGAGTATGAAGACCCAGCGGCTAGCCCAACTGCCGTGGACAGAAACCTTGTCTGTCGACATCGTTATCACGCCCAAGCGTTCAAAAAAGAGGCCGCATTGTCCGGGATTCAATCAACCTGCTCAAGCACGTAGCGTCACCGTAGCCGACTCGCGCGCAACTCCCTATAATGCCGCCCCTATGGCTAAACAGAAGAAACACCCAACAGGGACCATCGCGCAAAATAAAAAGGCGCGACACGATTACTTCATCGAACATCGGTTCGAGGCTGGTCTGGTCCTGGCCGGCTGGGAAGTAAAAAGTCTGCGGGCAAGCAAGCTGCAACTGGTTGACAGTTACGTACTGCTCAAAGATGGCGAAGCCTGGCTGCTCGGCAGCCACATTACGCCTCTGACGACGGCCAGCACCCACGTTATCGCTGATCCGACCCGCACCCGAAAGTTGCTGCTCAATCGGCGCGAGCTGGAGAAGCTGGCCGCTGCCGTGCAGCAGAAAGGTTACGCCTGCGTATGCCTGTCCTGGTACTGGAGCAAGCACATGGTCAAGTGCGAGATCGCTCTGGGCAAGGGCAAGAAGGAATACGACAAGCGTGACACCGAACGCGAACGCGACGCCGACCGTGAATTGCAGCGTGCGGTGCGGAACAAGGGCAAGGAAGATTAATTTTCCTGCTTGATAGCGGCTTTTGTGGCGAGGGAGCTTGCTCCCGCTCGGCTGCGAAGCAGTCGTAAACAATCTGCCCACAATGCTGGCCGGAGGGGCCGCTTCGCGCCCCAGCGGGAGCAAGCTCCCTCGCCACAGAGAGAGCTGACTACATCCCCTTGCGCCGCTCCGCCCGAGCCATGCGCTGCACTTCCTGACGCACTTCTTCCAGCACTTCCTGCACATACAAAATGTGCCGACTGGACACTTCTCGCGCCTCCTCCGCCCGCCCTTCGATAATCGCCTGATACAACTCCCGGTGCTGCGCAATCAGCATGTCGCGGGTTTCGACGCGCTGTTTGTACATGCCGCCGATGTTGGTCACCACGTTGCGCTTGAGCAGGTCGAACAGCCCGCGAATGGTGTGCAGCAACACTGCGTTATGGCTGGCCTCGGCGATAGCCAAGTGGAAATTCGCATCCGCCGCGCCCTCTTCCGCCCGACTCACTTCATCGTGGCGCGAATAGCAGTCCTGCAATTCGTCAAACGCCGCCGTCAGCCGCTCACGATCCACATCGGTGGCACGCAGTGCCGCGTAGTAAGCGCAGGATGCTTCCAGGGTATGGCGAAACTCCAGCAAATCGCGCTGGGCCTCGGGGTTGCTCTCCAGCAGGTGCAGCAATGGATCGCTGAACGTCGAGCCCAGGGATTCCACCACATAGTTGCCGCCGCCCTGACGACTGACCAGCAGCCCTTTGGCCACCAGTTTCTGAATCGCCTCACGCAACGAAGGGCGTGACACGCCGAACTGCTCGGCCAACGCACGCTCTGCCGGCAGGCGTTCGCCAGCCTTCAAGGTGCCCTCGAGAATCATCCCCTCGAGTTGCTCGACAATATCGTCAGACAAACGGCGTTGCCGAATCTGATCAAACCCCATCACTCAATTCTCCACGATCCCGGCGGCTCGCCGGGCTCTCTATTCTGGCCTATCGGCGCTGCGCCAGCACCTACCAGACAACGCTTGATCGAACAGATCAGATGCATTCTGCACCGCTCATTCGACAAAAGTTTTAGGGCGGCAAATTGACACACCGCCTCCAAGGCTTTTACCCTAGCCAACAGCGATTGTAAATTGGTCTTACCAATTATCCAAGAACGCTGACCAGTGCCTGACCAACAACAATTAGGGGCCACCCCATATGCAAACCTGGCAACAGCTCTACAGCCCGCTCGGCAGTCTCGGCGTGTCCGCACTCGCGGCCGTCATTCCCATCGTATTTTTCTTCCTGGCCTTGGCCGTGTTCCGCCTCAAAGGCCATGTGGCCGGCAGCATCACCCTGGCGTTGTCCATTGCCGTGGCAATCTTCGCTTTCCAGATGCCGGTCGACATGGCTTTCGCCGCCGCTGGATATGGCTTTGCCTACGGGCTGTGGCCGATTGCGTGGATCATCGTGGCAGCGGTGTTCCTCTACAAACTGACGGTCAAGAGTGGCCAGTTCGAAGTGATCCGCAGCTCGGTGCTGTCGATCACCGACGACCAGCGCCTGCAAGTGCTGCTGATCGGCTTCTGCTTCGGCGCGTTCCTGGAAGGTGCCGCCGGTTTCGGTGCACCGGTAGCGATTACCGCCGCGCTGTTGGTAGGACTGGGTTTCAACCCGCTGTACGCCGCCGGCCTGTGCCTGATCGCCAACACCGCGCCGGTGGCCTTCGGCGCCCTGGGGATTCCGATCATCGTCGCCGGGCAAGTCACCGGCATCGACGCCTTCAAGATCGGCGCCATGACCGGTCGCCAACTGCCGTTGCTATCGCTGTTCGTGCCGTTCTGGCTGGTGTTCATGATGGACGGCCTGCGCGGCGTTCGGGAAACCTGGCCAGCTGCGCTGGTGGCCGGCTTGAGTTTTGCCATCACCCAATACTTCACCTCGAACTTCATTGGCCCGGAACTGCCGGACATCACCTCGGCGCTGGTCAGCCTGATTTCCCTGACGTTGTTCCTGAAAATCTGGCAGCCAAAACGCGCTGCGGGCGCGCACATCGTCGGTGCTGTCTCGGCGTCCGTGGTGGCCAGCACCGGTGGTTTCGGCCAACCGCGCACTACCGTGGCTTCGCCTTACAGCCTGGGGGAAATTTTCAAAGCCTGGTCGCCATTTCTGATCCTCACGGTATTGGTCACCATCTGGACGCTGAAACCGTTCAAGGCCATGTTCGCTGCCGGTGGCTCGATGTATGGCTGGGTGTTCAACTTCGCGATCCCGCACCTGGATCAAATGGTGATCAAGGTCGCGCCGATCGTAACCAACCCGACAGCGATTCCGGCGGTGTTCAAACTCGATCCGGTTTCCGCTACCGGCACGGCGATTTTCTTCTCCGCGCTGATCTCGATGCTGGCGCTGAAGGTCAACATTAAAACTGGTCTGACCACTTTAAAAGAGACGTTCTACGAACTGCGCTGGCCGATTTTGTCCATCGGTATGGTGCTGGCCTTCGCCTTCGTTACCAACTACTCGGGCATGTCGTCGACCATGGCTCTGGTATTGGCAGGCACTGGTGCGGCGTTCCCGTTCTTCTCGCCATTCCTCGGCTGGCTCGGTGTGTTCCTGACCGGTTCCGATACCTCGTCCAACGCGCTGTTCAGTTCGCTGCAAGCGACCACCGCGCACCAGATCGGCGTCAACGACACCCTGTTGGTGGCGGCGAACACCAGCGGTGGGGTGACCGGCAAAATGATCTCGCCGCAATCGATCGCCGTGGCCTGCGCCGCGACCGGGCTGGTGGGTAAAGAATCGGATCTGTTCCGCTTCACCCTCAAGCACAGCCTATTCTTTGCAACGATCGTCGGCCTGATCACCTTGGCTCAGGCTTACTGGTTCACCGGCATGCTGGTGCACTAAGCACTACACACCACACGGAAAAAACCGACACCGGGTTACGCTCCGGTGTCAGCTATTCACAACCGGGTCTGCAAGGCTGCTGAAAGCTTCTCTCTCTATATTCAGCAGCCTCAGCGGACGGATAACCGGGACCACCCGGAGACACGCCTGATGAGCGAGCTTTTTTACAACGCTGTGCCGAACGCGACCCGCGTCGCCCCGCCACTGCCTGAACCTCGGCAATACCCCAGCGAAAAACCGTCACGGGTGTACCTGTTCGGGACCTGCGTGGTGGATCTGTTCTACCCCGAAGCCGGGATGGACGCGATCCACCTGCTGGAACGCGAGGGCATTCGTGTCGAATACCCGCAAGGGCAGAGCTGCTGCGGGCAACCGGCCTACACCTCGGGTTACACCGAACAGGCCCGGACCGTGGCGCGTTCGCAACTGGCGTTGTTTGCCGGGGATTATCCGGTGGTGGTGCCGTCGGGTTCTTGCGCGGGCATGTTGCGCGAACACTATGCCGACTTGTTCAAGGACGAGCCGCAAACGTTGAAACAGGTTCAGGCCCTCGCGGCACGGACTTACGAACTTGCCGAGTTCCTGCTGTTTGTCTGCAAGGTGCAGCTCAAGGACAGCGGCGAACCGGTGAAAGTGGCGTTGCACACGTCGTGCTCGGCACGCCGTGAAATGAACACCCACTTGCATGGCCGTGAGTTGTTGGCGCAGCTGAGCAACGTGGAGCGCGTCGACCACAGCCACGAAAGTGAATGCTGTGGCTTTGGTGGGACTTTCAGCGTCCGTATGCCGGATATTTCCGGCGCGATGGTGGCTGACAAGACCCGTGCGTTGAAGGAATCCGGCGCGCACAAGGTACTCAGTGCCGACTGCGGCTGCCTGATGAACATCAACGGCTCGTTGGAGAAACAGCAGGAGGCGTTGCGCGGTCAGCATCTGGCCAGCTTCCTTTGGCAGCGAACCGGAGGTGCCCGATGAGCAGCTCCACGATTATTCCTACGGTCGCCGTAGAAGAAGATTTTCGCAGCCGGGCTCACAAGGCTTTGGCTGACACGCAATTGCGAAACAACTTTCGCAGCGCGATGGATTCACTGATGAACAAACGGGCAGCGTCCTTCAGCGATGCCCATGAAAGAGAACATTTGCGAGCGCTGGGCAATGCCGTCCGCGCCCGTGCGTTATCCAAGTTGCCCGACCTGCTCGAGCAGCTTGAACAGAACCTGACCCGCAACGGTGTGACAGTGCACTGGGCGGAAACGGTGGACGAAGCCAATGGCATCGTCTTGTCGATCATCCGCGCTCACGAGGGGCGGCAAGTGATCAAGGGCAAATCGATGGTCAGCGAAGAGATGGAGATGAACCATGTCCTCGAAGCTCAAGGCATTGAATGCCTGGAGTCGGACATGGGGGAATACATCGTCCAGCTCGACCACGAGAAGCCTTCACACATCATTATGCCGGCGATCCACAAGAATGCCGGTCAGGTCGCGTCCTTGTTCCACGACAAACTTGGCGTGGAGTACACCAAGGACGTTGACCAACTCATTCAGATCGGTCGCAAAGTCTTGCGGCAGAAATTCTTCGAAGCCGACATCGGCGTCTCCGGCGTCAACTTCGCCGTGGCCGAGACCGGCACCTTGCTGCTGGTGGAAAACGAAGGCAACGGGCGGATGACCACCACGGTGCCGCCAGTGCACATCGCCGTCACCGGCATCGAAAAAGTCGTGGAAAACCTGCGCGACGTAGTGCCTCTGTTGTCGCTGCTGACCCGCTCGGCCCTGGGCATCCCGATCACCACCTACGTCAACATGATCTCCGGCCCGCGCAAGGAACATGAACTCGACGGCCCGCAGGAAGTGCATCTGGTACTGCTCGACAACGGTCGCAGCCAGGCGTTTGCCGACAGCGAATTGCGCCAGACCCTGAACTGCATCCGCTGCGGCGCCTGCATGAATCATTGCCCGGTCTACACCCGAATCGGCGGTCATGCCTACGGCGAGGTTTACCCCGGGCCTATCGGAAAAATCATCACTCCGCACATGGTCGGTCTGGCGAAAGTCCCCGACCACCCGAGTGCCTCGTCGTTATGCGGCGCCTGCGGTGAAGTCTGCCCGGTAAAAATTCCGATTCCTGCATTGCTGCGTCGCCTGCGGGAAGAAAACGTCAAAGCGCCGGACAGCCCACATCAAGTGATGCGCGGTCAGGGCAGCAAGTATTCGCGCAAAGAACGATTTATCTGGAACGCCTGGGCCAGGCTCAACAGTTCGCCAACGCTTTATCGCCTGTTCGGCTTCTTCGCCACTCGCCTGCGAGCGCTGACGCCGAGCAACGTCGGCCCATGGACCCAGAACCACAGCGCACCGAAACCCGCGGCCCGCTCACTGCATGACATGGCCCGCGAGCATCTGGCCAAACAGGGGGACCGTTGATGAGCGCCAAGCAAAATATCCTCGCCAAATTGCGCAACAGTCTGACGGGCACCACGCCGGTGGCTGACAACTTCGATGTCGAACTGGTGACCGAGCCCTACACCTACACGCCGGAACAACGCATTTCGCAACTGCGCAAACTGATGGAAGCGGTGCACACCGAAATCCATCTGACGTCCAGAGAAGGCTGGCCCGAACTGCTCGCGCAACTGCTGCGGGATCGCCAGTTGCCGAGCCTGCTGATTGCGCCGACGACGCCCCACGGACAACGCATCACCGAGCATTGGGCGAAAAATTCTGGCCTGCCAGCGCTCAAAGCCTACAACCGCCCGGTCGAGGAATGGAAAGCCGAGTTGTTCAACGACACCCCGGCCAGCCTGACCACCACCCTCGGCGCGATCGCCGCGACCGGTAGCCTGATTCTCTGGCCGACGCGGGAAGAACCGCGTTTGATGAGCCTGGTGCCGCCAGTGCATTTTGCCCTGCTCAAGGCCAGTGAAATCCGCGACAACTTCTATCAGGTGCAGCAGGAATTCGAATGGGCCCAAGGCATGCCGACCAACGCCTTGCTGGTGTCCGGCCCGTCGAAGACTGCCGACATCGAGCAAGTGCTGGCTTACGGTGCCCACGGCCCGAAAGACCTGGTGGTGTTGATCCTGGAGGACCAATGAGTCTACCGGCGGCTTTTCTGCGCGATGCGCAGCAACTGATTCCTGAAGCACGACGTTTCGACGATCCGCTGTCGACCCTGGCCTTCGGCACCGACGCCAGTTTCTACCGGCTGATTCCAAAACTGGTGATCCGCGTCGAGTCCGAAGACGAAGTAGTGGCGCTGCTCAAACTGGCGCAACGGGACCACGTCCCGGTGACCTTCCGTGCCGCCGGCACCAGCTTGTCTGGCCAGGCCATCAGTGACTCGGTGCTGATCGTGCTGGGGGATAACTGGAACGGTCGCGAGATCCGTGGTCAGGGCATGCAAATCCGCCTGCAACCGGGCGTAATCGGCGCGCAGGCCAATGCGTGGCTGGCACCGTTCGGCCGCAAGATCGGTCCGGATCCGGCGTCGATCAATGCCTGCAAAATCGGCGGCATCGTCGCCAACAATGCCAGCGGCATGTGCTGCGGCACAGCGCAAAATACCTATCACACCCTGGCCGGGATTCGTCTGGTGCTGGCCGATGGAAGCCGACTCGATACCGAAGACCCCAGCAGTGTTGCGGCGTTCCGAAAGAGTCACGCCGAATTGCTGGCGCGCCTGGCGACGCTGGGCCGCGAGACCCGCGCCAATGCCGAACTGGCTGCGAAAATTCGCCACAAATACCGTCTGAAAAATACCACAGGGCTGTCACTCAATGCCCTGGTGGATTTCGACGAGCCTGTGGATATCTTGAGCCACTTGCTGGTGGGCTCCGAAGGCACGCTGGGGTTCATCAGCGCGGTGACCTACGACACAGTGATCGACCACCCGAACAAGGCGTCGGCGCTGATTGTGTTCCCGGACGTGGAAATCTGCTGCAACGCCGTCACCGTCCTGAAAAGCCAACCGGTGTCGGCCGTGGAACTGCTGGACCGTCGCAGCCTGCGCTCAGTGCAGGACAAACCCGGCATGCCGGCTTTCGTACAACAACTGTCGGCTAACGCCTGCGCTCTGCTGATCGAATCCCGCGCCGCCTCTTCCACTTTGCTGCAGGAACAACTGGCGCAGATCATGGCGTCGTTGACCGGCTTCCCGGTAGAGAAACAAGTCGACTTCACCGAAGACCCTGTGGAAAACGCCCGGCTCTGGGCGATCCGCAAGGACACCTTCCCCGCCGTCGGCGCGGTGCGCAAAACCGGCACCACGGTGATCATCGAAGACGTGACCTTCCCGGTGGAACAACTGGCCATCGGCGTGAATCGCCTGATCGAGCTGTTCGACAAACATCACTACGACGAAGCGATCCTTTTCGGACACGCCCTGGAAGGCAATCTGCACTTCGTCTTCACCCAAGGCTTCAACAGCGCGGAAGAAGTCGCACGCTACCAGGCGTTCATGGACGACGTAGCGCAGTTGGTGGCCGTGGAATTCGGCGGTTCGCTGAAAGCCGAACACGGCACGGGGCGCAACATGGCGCCCTTCGTCGAACTGGAATGGGGCAGCGACGCCTACCAGTTGATGTGGCAGCTCAAACGCCTGCTCGACCCCAACGGCATCCTCAACCCGGACGTGGTGCTCAGCGACGATCCGCAGATCCACCTCAAACACCTGAAGCCGCTGCCCGCCGCCGATGAGATTGTGGATAAGTGCATCGAATGCGGTTTCTGCGAACCAGTGTGCCCGTCGAAAGGCCTGACGCTGAGCCCACGCCAGCGCATCGTGATCTGGCGTGACATCCAGGCGAAGAAACGCGCCGGCATGGACACCGCCGAACTGGAACAGGCCTACGAATATCAGGGCATCGATACCTGCGCCGCTACAGGCCTGTGTGCACAACGTTGCCCTGTAGGCATCAACACCGGCGAGCTGGTGAAAAAGCTCCGTGGCCGTAACGCGAGCCATACGAAAACCGCCAACTGGATTGAAGGCAATTTCGCCACTGCGTTACAAGGCGCGCGCTTCACCTTGCACGTCGCCAACGGTGCACGAATGCTGCTGGGGGCACCACGTTTGGCGAAGCTTTCGGCAACATTGACCCGCTTGTCCAAAGGCCAGGTTCCGCAATGGACCAACGCCATGCCACAGCCGGAAAAGGCCATTCGCTTCAGCCCGAGCGTGTCGGACAAACGCCCTCGGGTGGTGTACCTCGCGGCCTGCGTGTCGCGGGTCATGGGCCCGGCAGCGGGTGATAAAGAGCAAATGTCGCTGTACGACAAAACCCGTGGCCTGCTGGAAAAGGCTGGCTACCAGGTAGTTTTTCCAGACAATCAGGACAACCTCTGCTGCGGTCAGCCATTCGCCTCCAAGGGCTACGCCGAACAGGCCGAACACAAACGTCAGGAGCTGATCGGCGCACTACTGCATGCCAGCCGCGGCGGGCTCGACCCGATCTACTGCGACACCAGCCCCTGCACGCTGAGGCTGGTTCAGGACCTGGGCGACGTACGACTGGACCTGTACGACCCGGTGCGTTTCATTCGTACGCATTTAATGGACCGACTGGACTTCACCCCGCAGGAAGCGCCGATCGCGGTACACGTCACGTGCAGCACGCAGCATCTAGGCGAGAGCCAGGCGTTGATCGATCTGGCGCGTAAGTGCAGTAAAAACGTGGTCATTCCGGAAGGCATTCACTGCTGTGGTTTTGCTGGCGACAAAGGCTTCACCACGCCGGAATTGAACGCGCATTCGTTACGCACGCTGAAAGACGCGGTACAGCAATGCAGCGAAGGGATTTCCACCAGCCGCACCTGTGAGATTGGTCTGACACAACACGGTGGAATTGACTACCACGGGCTGGTCTACCTGGTGGATCGGGTCACCCGGGCCAGAGCGGTTTTGCCCAATGCCAGTTAGTTAAACGCAATCCCTGTGGGAGCGGGCTTGCCCGCGAAGACGGCAGCACAATCAACATTGATATTGCCCGACACACCGCTTTCGCGGGCAAGCCCGCTCCCACAGGTTCCGAGGTGTTCTTAACTGACTGGCTTAAGGCATTTTTGCCCCTTTTTCGCACCCGCCTCCCGAAAAAATCTTTCACCCCAACGCCAGCGAAAACAGAACCCTTGCACGCCATCACAGTCCATTTGTTAAGCCCCAATCAGCGTGGCCCAATCCCCACCCCCGTTCCAGGAGATACCCATGAAGCGTTCCGCCCTGGCTGGACTGCTCATCGCTGCAACAATGCTGGCCTCCTCCGCATACGCCTCAAACGATAGCGATCAATGCGTAATGAAGCTCCAGGAGGTCAACAGCAAGCTGTCCAGCGCAGCCACGCTGGATGCCGCCACCAAAGGTGTCGTCGTCACCAAAGCCGAACAAGCCAAGGCCGCCCACGCCTCCAACAACGACAGAGAGTGTGTTTCCCTGGCGCAGCAAGCGCTTCAGGACATTCAAAGCCACATGAATAGCCATTAGGGCCGGGCCAGAGCCAATCCTGCGTCGGCCCTGACGCACAGGTAAGGACAGAAGGTCGACTCGGCGCGCGTATTGGCGTACACTTCGCTTACCTGCTGGTTACACACAGCAGGTTCGGGGCCGCTTTGGATTCGACGCCGGTTGCGAAACTTTAGGTGCATGCCGACTTGGTAACAGAAGTCGTAAATCCACTGTTGCAACTACTTATAGTTGCCAATGACGAAACCTACGGCCAGGAATTCTCTCTCGCTGCGTAAGCAGCTTTAGATCCTGAGCTTCTGGTACCTTCGGGTCCAGCAATCATCAGGGGATGTCTGTAAACCCAAAGTGATTGTCATATAGAACAGAATCGCCGTGCAGTACGTTGTGGACGAAGCGGCTAAAACTTACACAACTCGCCCAAAGCACCCTGCCCGTCGGGTCGCTGAGGGTTAACTTAATAGACACGGCTACGCATGTAGTACCGACAGCGGAGTACTGGCGGACGGGGGTTCAATTCCCCCCGGCTCCACCAATCCGAAAACGACAAAGCCCGCCAAGTGCGGGCTTTGTTGCGTCTGGGGGTTGGCAATCGATGGCTCACACATCCCTGCGGGAGCGGGTTTGCCCGCGAAGAGGCCAATCTGACCAGCACAAATCACCCGCGACCAAAAATGCAACCGTCGCCGGAACCGCCCGGAGATGCCACTCTCACTGCAAGCTCACAGCCTACTGGCGATCTCCTTCCAGATATAGGCGTAATTGTATTTCAGCCAGCGAACCAGCACTTTATCGAACTGCCGGCGAAACCAATTGCGCTCTCTTGCTGCCAGCCTTTCCTCTATCGATTCTCTGAGTATGTCAGGATCGAAGCCCGTCCATACCGGGGGTACAGCGGCCACCAAATTGGTGAAACACACCGGTGCGACCTCTGAATAAAGGATTTCGTACAGAATGTCAGGATCAACGCCTCTGACCTTGTTCGCTACATAGTCATATTCGACTGGAAAATCGTTGAATGGCTCGGAGAGTGCCGCTCTGACCTTTGTCAGCTGTGGTTCAGTCAGAAGATGTCCCAATGTGTAAATTCCTCCAGCTCTTCATCCAGTGAGCTCGCGACCGCTTCGCCTGCGACACCACCGGCGACTGTCCCAGCCAAGACAACTGCAATTGCACAGATGGGGGCAGCAGGGCCACAAATTGCGCTGACACCCATCCCCGCAAGGATACCGCCTACCGCACCAGCACCAGCACCAGCACCAGCACCAGCACCAGCACCAGCACCAGCACCAGCACCAGCACCGACGATGATGCCTTGGCGCGCCGCTTCTTTGGGTTTGTTTTCAGCATTCAATATTTGATAGGTCGCCAGAGCGGCGGTCACCAGAACGCCGAGCTTGCCCATGATCAGCATTTTTTTGGTGCCGGTCGTGAATTTGGCATTATCACGGCCCGAGGATTCCAGAATGGTATAGTGGACCTTATTCTTTTCTACTTCTGAAAGGCTGTCGTAACCCTTTTGGAATAGGCTTTCAGAGTACATATCCAAAAGCGTTTTGAGCCCCTTTCCTTCCCTTTTCTTCCTTTGGACGATGGCCAAACCCTGCGCAGAGGTGAGTTTGCGATGTTCAATCATGATTTTGTTTCGCATCTCATGACTGAATGGCATCAGCAGGGTTCACAGCATCATCACAGACAAGGGTGAAAAGATCACTGGTCAGCTCGTGGTTGCTGACACAAAGAGCTCGTTCCTCCTAGTGAAAGACACCCTCTACAAGGTTGATAACAAGACCAACCGAGTGATGAGGCAAACTGTGCTGAAGGCAAAAGATAAAAAAGAGCCTGCGAGTGAGCACTGATTCAGAGGTATTGCCACGCATGAAATACACACAGCCCCAGTTAGCGTGTATCCCCATGTGTATCCCGACGAAAGCGTTACCGCGTCAAACCCAATGTATCCGGGATATTTACCGACACGTTCAAACGACCCCGGCCCCAATCCGAAAACGACAAAGCCCGCCAAGTGCGGGCTTTGTTGCATCTGGGGTTTGGCAATCGATGGCTCACACATCCCCCTGTGGGAGCGGTCTCCTTTGCTTTGAGTATGCTGAACGGTTCTTGAAATGTAAGCGGCTGGCAAACACATGTGGACCGCGCGTTCAATAGCCATCCGCGCTCGTGAACTGGTTAGGGCATCGGCTATTGCCCCAATCGGCGCCGCGTCAGTAGACTGCCTGCGGTGAGTAATCAGCATTGGAGTTGCGCAATGGCGACGTTTAAGACTCGTAGACTTTTGATAACGCGTCTGTCGCCGGATGATGTCAGTTTTGTGATGACGATGGAGGCCGACCCAGAGGTCATGCGCTACACGACCGGAGTGGTTGCCCCTACCCCTTCTCGGCGGAAAGAAGTTCTCGCCTATGTAAATTCTGCACCGCTTGAGGGGCCAGGGCATTGGCGTGTGGAGTTACAGGGGAAACCAATTGGCTGGATAAGCCTCACCCCCCTAGAATCCACTGATCGATTTCAACTGGCATACCGTTTCGCTAAAGTCTTTTGGGGTAATGGATACGCTACAGAGGCTGGTGCGGCAATTCTCGATTATGCACGTGAGGTGTTAGGTCTTTCAGAGTGTGTTGCTCTCGTCTGGCCCGATAACAATGCATCTACTCATGTTTTATCTAAGTTGCGGTTTCAGTATGAAGGCTCTTCCGTGTACTACGGCAATGACGTGAATGTCTTTGTCCGTGCGCTGGATGTATAGGCTTCTTATGAAGCTGCCTTGGGCTCATCGACGTTATCCAGTCACTCATCGGCACCCTGCCCAGCATCGCCACCATCGAACGCCACGACGGATCCAAAACGCCCCTCCAGAAGCTGCACCCCGCTCCAGATGACGACAACCTGATCCAGGCCGACCGCGTCTTTATCAAGCACGGTTACGCACCATCGTCTGAGACCATCGAGTATTTGAAAGCCTGGGGGTGGAGCGGGTTAAAGGCCCTTCTCTTCCTACCCGGATGACTCTATTTTTTTCTGCACATCTCAATATCGCTCTGTGCTTTCAGATCCGTATCGATTCCCAGCCGATACCGGCAGTAGTCAATGATCCACTTTCGCTCCTCGTCCGTGAGTCGTTCGACGTGCCTGATCTCTCCATCGTTGGCGTGGATGTTGTAGAACTTCACCTGGAACGTGGGGTGCTTCTTGATGAACAGGATGGTCTCAATGTCGCCATCTTCAAGGGCTTCGTAGTAGCCGACGTAGAGCACAGCCAATACCGCCAACACTGCAGCAAACAAAAGCTTTTTCATTCTTTCGGCGCCGGTGGAGGCAAAAGTTGGGTCTTGGCTCGGAGGTTTCTCACCAATTCCATACCGATATTGCCTGGACAGATTTTCCCCTCGGACGCCTGCCCTGGATACTCCCTATGGCCACCAAAGTGCTTGATGACGAACACGCTTTTCAGCGCGTCGATCAGGTGCATCAACGCGACGATTTGAGCATCAGGAATCACGTTTGTGGTGCTGTAGCCGATGCTGTCGAGGGCGACGCGTCCTTTCGCGACCCAGTCGCCACCCTCTTCCGGCGTCGTCAGGTTTTCCAGTAACACAATGCCGATCAAACCGGTGTTGAACTTCAAAACGCTCGAACCCTGAAGCCGGATATCACGACCTTCGAAAATCTGTCCGGTGCAGTCGATCCCGTAGTGGTAGCCGATATCGTCGTACTTCTGGCTCAGGTGGCCTTTTTGGATCTCCTGCATCTGCTCTGCACCGGGGGTGCAGCTATGGCTTCGCCCGGCATGGTGCAGGGCAATCATGCTGTAGTCCCAATCCATGACCATATCCGGCTTGCCTTTCACCGCTCCCCAAGAGGATCGCTCGACGAACGTTGCGTTCAGCGATCGAACCTTTTTGATGATCGCCTCGCGCGTAGCGGCCCGGTCGTTCACAGTGATTGGGATTGGGCACATGAACTCGCCAGGCTTGATCTCCTGTGCAGTCGCTTGAGTCGCAAATTGGCTCGTCATCACTGCTTCTCCGACAGTTCATGAAGCGTTCGGGCCGGAGCGTTGAACTTGATGTGAAGGGAGATTTTTGCGTCTGGCGTGGGTGTCTTTACATGCGCTATGCCGTTGGCATCCGTAACGCCGATTGTCTCTACACCGTTGATAGTCGCCACATAGTCGCGGAAGGCCAACGGATTGCCTGTTTCACTATCAGTGATACTGAACGACTGCCCGTAGGTTTTCTGAATGGTGAGAGGCACGGGAGGTATGAACGGTGCGGGGGTGTGCGAGTCGCCGATAATCACCGTGCCTGAGCCACCGATCACGATGTCGCCATGAGTGCCCACGGTATCGATTAGAGCGGCGTTTTTGCCGTTGATGAACACAGTAGCTGATACGCCTGAGACCAAGGCGCTGCCACAGGTGCAGGAATCGCCTTTGCGGGCTGCAGCGAGCCCGTCGAAGAATACGTCAGAGGATCCGGAAGCGATGGCTTTGGCGCCATGCCCAGGCATTGAGCAACTGGTCGGATCGGTGATACGTGCGGCTGGCTTTGCCATGCATGACTCCCTGTCAGCGGTTTTCAACGATGGTCGACCTTAGCAGATTTGTTCTAAAAGTAGGCTAGGCTCATCTATCAAGGGCCGATACCGGCCGATTCTGTTGAAAAAGTCGGCTTCGGTTTCCACAGCAGAAAAGTACGCGCCTGAGATTGAAATCTGTGTTTTGGCTTTCACCTATCAATATTCGAGCGTTTTGGGCAACCCGACTTTTTCAACAGAATCGGCCAGGAGCAGACGATCAACACTGCAAATAAATTTGTCCCCTTTTCACTCGTCCCCTTTTCACTCGCTTGACGAGAACCTGGTGTTCATTCGTGAGGGCATCGCTGAGCTGACCGTCGCCGGCAGTCTGTAGTGGTCAACTGATCCCGGACACGACGTTAAGTTTTTCTTCGGCCCGGGCTGGCGCCAACCCACCGTTGAATTGGTGGGGCCGAATCCAGTTGTACCGATGCATCAAAAAATGGCTGATATCGCGCTGTACTTCCTGCGCAGTTCTGTAGCCTAGGGTCGGTATCCACTCGGTTTTCAAGCTGCGGAACACACGCTCCATTGGCGCGTTATCCCAGCAGTTCCCACGCCGGCTCATGCTCTGGCGTATGCGGTATCTCCACAATCGCTGACGAAATAGCCGGCTTGCGTATTGCGCCCCCTGATCCGAGTGAAACAGCAGACCCGAAGGTCTGCCACGCTGCTCGTAGGCCATATCCAGGGCCTTGATCACCAGATCGGCGTCCGGCTTTTCCGACAACGCCCAACCCACCACCCGGCGCGTGCAAAGATCCAGCACGACCGCCAAGTAATGCCATTTCCCCTGGGCCCAAATGTAGGTGATGTCGCCGCACCAGACTTGATTCGGGGCTGGCACATCAAACTCACGGTTCAAGGTATTCGGGATATCGAGTCTTTCTACTGTCGCTCGTTTGTAGGCATGTGAGCCGGGTTGTTTACTGACTAAATCAAGTTCGCGCATCAAGCTGCGTACTTTGAATCGACCGAGCTGCTCACCGTCTTCAAGCATCAGCGACAAGATGCTGCGGCTCCCGGCAGCGCTACGACTTTGCGTGAACAACTCGCTCACCCGGCTGCGCAACCTAAGTCGTTCAACATCGGGCGTGCGGTGCCTAAGGCGCTGGGCGTAGTAGCACGAACGAGTGACTTCAAACACCTTGCACAGCCAATCAACTGGCTCATGGACGCTCAGCTGATTGATCAGCGCGTACGCTCGTGATCTTCCGACATCAAGAGCGCGGTAGCCTTTTTTAATATCGATTTTTCCCGTTCAAGGCGGGCGATCCGGGCTTCCAGCTCCTGGATTTTCTGCTGTTCTGGGGTCAGCGCTTTGCTCTGCGGCGTGACGCCTTGGCGCTCCTGCTGAACCTGATCGACCCAGCGGCGCAGGGCCGACTCGCCGACGCCAAGTGAACGGCTGGCTTCGATGTAGCTGTAGTTTTGCTTGAGCACGAGGTCGGCAGCCTCGCGTTTGAATTCAGCAGAAAAGGAACGGCGTTGTTTGGTCATCTGACACCTCGATCTGGCGAGCATTCTCGCCTAAATGGGTGTCCGGTTTCATTAGACCACTACACCTCTACTCGACCAGCGCGCAGATCAATGCAAGGCTCAGCTTGCTTAAACAAACGTTGAAATAACTTCATGGTCATCCCTGTTTTCTGAAAGTAAATATCTCGCTGGCTAAAGAGTATGTGAGCAGCTCTTATGCCGTTCAGGCGCACAAGCAATTACCCTCACCTGAGAGTCGCGTGAGCTGAGAAGACGAGTTCGAGCACCGACTGAATATCCCAGCCGGCTACGAGGCTAGCAAAGTGCCATACCACCGTCCACCAATCCGGACAGCATGGATTAGCCTCAAGCACACGACACATTTTGCGCAATCAGGAACGTGTCGCGACACATGCCCTAGCGAAATGGGAGGCCAGTCATCCTGGTAGCGGCCTTTTGTCTCGAACGACGATTTGCGAGAACTAACCCCATGGAAGACCACTACCCTGATCCGGGGTGGTGATGAGCATCCCTTTTGCATCAACTACGATTTCGGAGAGACAGGCGCGCCACCCGTCGGAGGATGAGCTTGGAAATTTTGCGCATTATTCGGCGGTAAAAAATCACCCAGCAGAAAGCACCGTGTATCCCCAGCTGTATCCCTGTCAAAACCAAAAGACGTAAAGTCCAATGTTTACAGCGTAAAAACATGCCAGTTCAAACGGCCCCGGCCCACCAATCCGAAAACGACAAAGCCCGCCAAGTGCGGGCTTTGTTGCATCTGGGGTTTGGCAATCGATGCTCACACGTCCCCCTGTGGGAGCGGGCTTGCCCGCGAAGAGGCCAACCACACCACCACAAATCCCCCCGCGCCCAAAACATCCAACCGTCGCCGCGAGCGCCCGGAAATGCCATGCGCCAAGCCCTCCAGATCATCGACATGCAGCCCAGCTTCGCCCCGCTCAAATGGCTCATCGACGGCATCCAGACGCTCATCGGCCCCCTGCCCAGCGTCACGCCCCTCAGGAGGAAAACTAACCATGTCCTAGGACATTTCCCTCAAGTTGTGGCGAACCTCATGAACTGGCGAGTAACAATCCAAGAAGATAACCTTCCCTCTTCGCTGCAACCCGGCGGACGGTTTTGACAGGCCGAAAAGCGTAGGGATCCCTAACCTTTCGGAGTTCCTCTATGAAAAAGACCAACCCACTTGAAAACTCAACCCTTTCAGAGTCGGAAGACCTCGACCTGACCCAACTCTCCCAAGCCACCCAACGCGCCGTCAGCGCCCGCTTGCGCAACCCGAAACAGCCCGATCCCGTGAGCCATGTGTTCACCATCCTCCCCGACGTCGACACCCCCACCCTGCTCGGTCACGCCAGTGAAACCCTGGCCTCCTTGAACGTCATGACCACCGACCTGGCCGACCATCTCGAAGGCTCGCATCGCAATGTGGCGTTGGCGATGCAGCAACTGGCCGTGCTGGCCGAGATGTTGATCAATCGAGCGCTGGATAACCTTGATTCGCCCATGCCGGCGGTCGAGCCCGTCAGCCACTGAGCAATCGCGATCGTTGATCGAATGGAGGTTTTGTCATGGATCGATACATGCCGATCACCGGCATCGACTGCACTATCGCGTCGCTGCTGATCGACACCGAAGCGCCGCTGGATGTGCTGCATGAAACGGCGGCCTACCGCATCCGCACGGCGACTCAATTGCTGGAGAGCTTCGCTGTAAGTGAAGGCGTTCACAGTGAGCTGGCGCGGGTGTTGGTGACTTCGTTGCGCGATGGTTGCGATTTGCTGGATGTGGTTGGGCGGCGGTTGCAGAGGCAGGTTTCAGCGTCTTAACGATTCCGGCAGCCGCGCCCCCAACGCAAAAAGGCACCTGACGAGCCTATCGCAGGTGCCTTTTTTGTGGATTCGATTCAATGCGCTGTCGATGCATGACGAGTATCGTGTCTCTCCACCATGCCTTTTGCTACGGAACAGATGATGAACAAAAGCGTTTTATACGCCTTGGGGGCTGCAGCGCTGTTTGGTGCCAGTACACCGCTTGCCAAGGTCCTGGGGCTGAACGTTTCACCCGTTTTGCTCGCCGGTTTGCTTTACCTGGGAAGTGGCTTGGGTCTCACGGTTACCCGGCTGATCCGCGATCGCGGCTGGCAACCTGTCGGCTTAACCCTTTCCGAATGGCCATGGCTCATTGGCGCTATCGCGTTCGGCGGCGTGCTGGGGCCGGTGTCTTTAATGTTCGGCCTTACTCTCACATCCGCTACCACTGCTTCGCTGTTGCTAAACCTTGAAGCGGTGTTAACCGCCCTGCTTGCCTGGATGGTGTTCAAGGAGAACGCCGACCGGCGGATCGTCGCTGGAATGATCGCAATCGTTGCCGGTGGCGTGCTCTTGGGTTGGCCTCAAACTTCCGCACAGATCCATGGTTGGGTTGGCCCGGTCGCCGTGGTGATTGCCTGTTTTTGTTGGGCTATCGATAACAACCTTACCCGGAAGGTTTCCGCATCGGATGCATTGTTCATCGCTGGCATCAAAGGATTGGTCGCCGGGATCGTCAACTGCACTATAGGGATTGCTCTTGGCATGCATCTCCCCGAGTTATCTCTATTGGGGCCAACGCTACTCGTAGGCTTTTTGGGCTACGGCGTTAGCCTGGTGCTATTCGTTTTGGCTTTGCGCGGGCTTGGCACCGCGCGCACAGGTGCGTACTTCTCTACTGCACCGTTCCTGGGGGCCGCTATTTCGATCCTGTTGTTAGGCGAAGCGGTGACGTGGGTGTTTTGGGTGGCTGCCGGCCTGATGGGGGTTGGCGTCTGGATACACCTGACCGAAAGCCATTCTCACGAGCACCAACACGATCCGCAAACACATGACCATCCGCATATTCACGATGAACATCATCAACATGAACATGCCTTTGAGTGGGACGGCACTGAACCTCATAGCCATTTACACGACCACGCTCCCATCAAACACAGTCATCCGCACTTTCCCGATATCCATCACAGGCACCAACACTGAGCGGCTGAGACGGCACGGCGGTTGCTCAGGGTAGTGAAAAAGGATTTCTCTGACAGATTAGAACCACGTCATCCTGGGAATTTTCCTGCAACCCGTAGCGACTGTCATGAACTGGCGAACAACATTTCTGGAAGATAATCTTCACCCTTCGCTGCGACCCTGCGGATGGTTTTAACAAGCCGAAATTACGTAAGGATCCCCAAACCAATGGAACGCCCTTATGAAAAAGATCACCCGAATCCCACTGAAAAATACGGCCACTTCACAGCCTGAAACTCTCGACCCAACCCAACAGCCCAAAACCACCGAGCGCGCTGTCAGCGCCCGCCGGCGCAACGTGAACAGGAACATCTTCAGCGTCCGCCCCGACGTCGACATGCCCACCCTGCTCGCTCACGCCAGCGAAACCCTGGCGTCCCTCAACGTCATGACGCTGGACTTTGCCGACCGACTCGAAGGCCCACAGCGCAATGTGGCACTGGCGCTTCAGCAGTTGACGATGCTGACCGAGCTTTTGGTCAACCGAGCGAAGGATAACCTTGATCCGAACGCGTCAGTGGCCGCGGGAGAGCCTCCCGTTCTTCACTGAGTGATCGCGCTCGTTGATCGAATGGAGTCTTTACCGCTCCCCCAACACAAAAAGGCACCTGACGAGAATATCGCAGATGCCTTTTTGGGCTTTGAATGGGTAGAGATGTTATGTATGCATGACAATTGAAGCTGAATGTTACTTATACGAGACAATGCAGTGTCAGACGACTCAACACTAGGTTTCATAATCTGCAACTTACTGTCGACTCAATAGACGACAGAGTAGCCACGTTTTCGCCCAAGCGACTTACAGGACAGGGTTTTCAGAAATTTCCTGCAAGCCGTGACGACTCCGAGCTGATTGTGTAGCTCACGCTTCAAACCTACTCTGCCCAAACAAAACAGCGGTTCGTCCCCGACCAGTTGCTTGAGTTCACCCTTACGACCAGAATCCATCCATCGGATCACCTGCTGACAAGGAGGCCAACATGCAAAACATTAAGCTACCTAGCCGCCTTGTCGGCATTGGCTTGTACACCCCAGCAGAAGCTTCGCTTTACACCGGGATTTCAGCTACCGATATACGCCGCTGGTTATTCGGATACACCGCCCACGGTGTTCAGCATCCGGGGCTTTGGGACTCAGAGCTGTCTGATGTGAACGAGTGCGTTCTAGGTTTTCATGACTTACTGGAAATTCGTTTCGTTCATGCTTTTCGCCAACACGGCGTAAGCCTGCAAGCCATCCGTAGTGCCTCGCAGCAAGCAAAAGAGTTGTTTAACCAAGCGTACCCATTCACCTGCAAACGCTTTCAAACCAACGGACGAAGCATCTTCGCCACGGTGATGGGTGAAACAGGGGATGAGGCACTTCTGGACTTGATCAAGCGACAGTATGCATTCGAACAAGTCATCAAACCTTCGCTCTATGAAGGTATCGACTACACAGGATCAGGCTCAGCGCAGCGCTGGTATCCGGTCAAACGCAGCAAAGCCATCGTTCTCGACCCCTCTCGAAACTTTGGAAAACCTGTCCTGTCAGGTACGGGAATTGACACAGCAGCCATTTTTAGCGCCTACAGAGCTGAAGGCAGAGACGTCAAACGTGTAGCCCGCCTCTATGAAATACCTATTGCTGCAGTTGAGGCAGCGGTCAGTTTTGAGCAAAGGAATGCGGCTTGAAGTTCCTATTGGATAACAATCTTCCCCCTGCGTTGGCCCGAGCCTTGAACGAACTGACTAAAGCTGAGGGCCATTCGGTACTGTCTTTAAGGGATAAATTTCCGCAAAGCACCGCTGATGTGGCATGGATATCAGTGCTGAGAGAAGAAGGTGGATGGGCTGTCATCTCTCAAGACAAATTCACAAAAGGTGATATTGAAAAGAGAGCGTTCCGCGAGTGCGGACTGCCGGTCTTCTGTTTGGCCAAGCATTGGGGAAACGAGTCTTATTGGAACAAAGCGCATAACCTGGTGCGATGGTGGCCGTCGATCATGAGTCAGGCACATCTGAATGGAGGTGGCGCTGCGTTCCGCGTACCGTGGAAATGTCCGGCGCACGGAAAATTTGATCAAATAAAAATATAAACCCCGAACCGTGACAGGGCTTCTTTTCATTCATACCTTTGGTGAAGCTACGAGCGACTGAAGCCATCCATCCACATGAATTTTTCTTCACCCCACCGCCCCCCTCCAACCTGTACATTCCCCCTCGCTCATTCAAGAAACTACGGTTTGCCCGCCCTCCCGCGGGCTTTTTTTTTGCGATTTGGTTAGCGGTCGGTTCCAGTGACTGCTCCCACCATCATTTCAACCGATACAGATACGTATCCTGCGCCTCATGCGGCTGCAAACAAGCCCTCTGATAACACCGTCTGATCAAACCAAACCCGGCCGCTTCGGCCAGCCGCTGGCTCGCCACATTGGCCGAGGCGATGGTCAGGTAAAACGTGAATCCGGGCATGCTTTTGATCAACGCTTCAAGCGCCGTGCGCATATAGCCTTTGCCCGAATACTCGGTATTGACCCAATAGCCGACCACATACCGGTTACGGTGCCGGGGCTTCAAGCCAATGCAGCCGATGATCGCGCGAGGAACGATCGGGCCTCGTCCTCGGTGGTGTAGGGTTTGGCTCAGGGCAGAAATTCATCGCCCATGACCTCTCGCTGGCCGTTCATGTTTCGTTAAGCATTCAACTCGTATGCTTGGGGTTCCCGGTCCCCTGCTCGGTTAGCCAGAAACTCATGTCACGCCCCGTCTCTTCACTGTTTCTACTCGCCGCTCTGCTGTTTTTCTTCGCCCTAAGCAATCACCAATTACAAGGTTCCACGGAGGCCCGGGTCGCCGGAATTGCCATGGAGATGCACCTGGATAACGACTGGGTGACCCCGCATTTGTTCGGCGAGCCATTTCTTGAAAAACCGCCCTTGAGCTTGTGGCTCGACGCCGGGGCGATTCGCGCATTCGGTGGTACGCCGTGGGCGGTGCGACTGACGTCCGCGTTTGCCGGGCTGTTCAGTGTGATGCTGTTGTACACGATGCTGCGGCGATTCAACCGGCCCAAGGTTGTTGCCTGGACGGCGGGGATTTTGCTGGCGACCATGGCCAGTTATTGGAGTAATACGCGCAGCGTCGGCGAAGACGCATTACTGGCCTTCGGCGTGAGTATGGCGCTGCTGGCGTTTTTTCATGGTCAACGGCACTCGACCGTCGGCAACGCCCTGCTTTTTGCATCAGGGATCGCTATCGCGACCTTGAGCAAAGGCGTGCTGGGGCTGGCGATGCCGGGGGTGGTGATCTTCGCGTATCTGCTGGCCGAAACCTTGATGGACAAGCGCCTGAAGCCCTCGGACTGGCTGCGCCCCGGCCTGTTGACACTGTTGGGATTGGTGCCGCTGATGATCTGGCTCGCGGTGCTGTATCAGCGCGATGGTGTGCATGCCGTGGGGGAAGTGTTGCTGACCAATAGCGTCGGGCGCTTCAGCGGCTCCTTCGTCGAGGCCGGCCATTACGAGCCGTTCTACTACTATCTGGCCAAGCTGCCGGAGGCCTTCGCGCCCTGGAACATTCTGGTGTACCTGGGGCTGTGGCACTTTCGCAAAAGCCTGATGGCCAATCGTTACCTGTTGTTTTTCACGGTGTGGCTGCTGGCGCAGTTCGTCATGCTGACCCTGGCGTCGAGCAAACGCACGGTATACATGATGTCCATGACGCCGGCAGCGGCGGTGATTGCCGCAGAATATGCGAGCGTGCTGTTCGAGCGACTTCAAGCCTACACCGGTGCGTCGACCTTGCCGGGGCTGATTGTCCGGCATCGTCGCGGTATAGGGGTTGGTGTACTAGCCTTGGTGATCGGCAGCTACGTCGCTGCGGCTCAATGGGCATTGCCTCACGCTGATCGCACACTGTCCTTCCTGCCGCTGACTGAACAGATTCAGGCATTTCAGGACAGCGGGCAGCAGGTCGCGTTGTTTCAGGCCAACGAGCGGGTGGGCGGCGCCAGTGTGTTCTACACCCGGCGCATCCTCAAAGGCCTGGATACCGAGGCGCAATTGCATGAGTTTCTGAGCGCCTCACCGGCTAATGTGGCACTCATGTCTGGTGTAAATGAACCCGCCGCGCCCTTAAAGGTGATCAAGACAATGAAGGTGGGGCGCCAGGCTTACTACTTTGTGACCCTGTAAACGGCTCGGCGACGGGTACCACAGCCTTCTGCAGCAACGGCAGTTCCAGCCGCGCCCGCCCATAGAACGCCAATGCCGTCAGCAAACACGTCAGCCACACGAAGATCCCGGACCAGAAGGTGTGGGACATGTAGTGCCAGCCTTGCAGGACACGTGTCGTGCCATAGACGAAACCGAGCAGCAGCGAGCCGTACATCACCGCTTTGGCGTGCCGCCAGCGGTAGCGGCGAGCCACGAAGTACAGCGCGAGCATGGTGAAGCCACCCGACGCATGCCCACCCGGCCAGCAGCGACCGTCACCGGCTTCTTTCAGCAGGTCAAAATTCTGGTACCACTCCTTGTGCTCGATTTTCCCGGCGTACTGAGTGGTTTCAACCGGGCAATACACACTGGTGTGGCTCTTGAGGTAGTGGATAACGCCGGTGCTGATGGAAAACGCGAACACCATATACAGGAAGTCCCGGCGGTGTTTACTGGCGAACCGAAGCACGGGCGCGACTTTTATTTTTTCCAGGAACGCGATGATCTTCGAATGTTTTTCAGCCTTCAGTCGCGGCCAGAGAAATGACAGCAAGGCGCCGATGATCGCAATCTCACCGGTCCAGTTCGGGATGATCCGCGCCCATTTATGGGTGATCTGTTCGAACAGACGGACATGCTCCAACGGAAACACCTGGGTAACCGGGTCATAAAAAAGATCGCTGAAAGCGATGTCGATTTTGGTCATGTCAAACATCAGGAACACCGCGACCGCGCAGGCCAGCGGAATACCAAAGTTCACCCAGTAAAAGCGGTAACGGGAAGAAGTCAGCATCGTACGTCCAGATCCAGAGGGATGAAGAAAAAGCTCATTCGGTGGTCACCGAATGCCAGTCAGAGGCTTCGATGGAACCAAGCATGCGAGGTTCCTGAGGTTTTTCCGCGGAGATAAACAGAGAAGCACCGTAGCCTAGAGTAACAGTCGGCAGCTTGAGATCTTTTTCCAGTTGATCCATGCACTCGCTGTGAGTCACCAGAATCAGGTTGCGCCCGGCCACTTTGTGCGCCAGGGCATCGCGCAACATGCTACCCCTGCAGTTGATCAGCCAGTCTTCGCCGACGCCAACCTTGTTGAACATATAACTGGAGGTCTGTGCCGCACGGATGACCGGACTGTTGTAGATATCGGCCTTGTTCAGGCCCAGATGTTCAAACTGTGCACCGACCCCCACCGCCACGCTACGCGAGCGATCCGTAATGCCATCGTCGCCAATCAGACAGGCGGCGGTGGAGTGATCGCAACGCTCGACGTGGCGCACCAGCACGATCATGTCGCCCTTGGCCCAACCCGCAACCAGCGCACGGGCACCCGCCACATTGCCATGGGCCAGGTCGGGCACAGCCGCAGGCCGCAACAGCCACACGGTCAGCGGGATCACCAGCAACAGTGAAGCCACGATGACCACAGCGTTTCGATAACGGGCCAAACGGCTCAGATCGATCGAGCGTTTTATCCCGAACAGACTCAGTCTCAATTCCACGTTTAGCCGCCTCGCCGGCATGCATCACATTCATGCAAAACCGTAAGAGTAGAGAGTCTCGCGTCGGCTGCTGGTGAAACCCATGTGAAAAAAAGCTTAAGACCTGCGTAAAAATCTTGTTACAGATTCCATCCGACAAAATCCTTTCAGCTCCCGGGATTGCGGCCGATACATACCTGCTACACACCTTGCTGGCTCCCAAAAACAAAAATCTTCCAGCCAACCGACGATCAAAAGCGCAACGTTCCTGGAGGAATTTGATGAATAGCTGGTTCGGCAACATCAGCGTGAACCTGAAACTGGGCCTGGGATTCGGCCTGGTCCTGGCACTGACCTGCATCCTCGCCCTGACCGGCTGGACCAGCCTGGGCGGGTTGATTGACCGCAGCAACTGGATGAGCGACATCACTCAGCTCAATGCCGGCCTGACCAAGCTGCGCGTGGTTCGCCTGCAATACATGCTGACCAACGGCGACGAAACCGCCGCACAGAATGTGCAAACTACCCTGGACAGTTTTGTTGCTCAGCAAACCGCTCTGCTGGGCAGCTTCAAAAACCCTGAAAACGTCAAAATGCTCAAAGAGCAGGCCGCGACCATCGCCGCTTATCAGACGTCGCTGAACAAAATGCGCAGCGCCTACCGCACCGGCAACAGCGCCCGCGAAGCCATGGCAGCCAACGCCGAAACCGCTAGCAAGCTGATCGATGCGATCAATATCCGTGTGCAGCAAATGCCCTTGAGCGATCAGCGCTTCGAACAGTTCCTGGCCATCACCGCCGCCAAGGAAGCGTTCATTCTTGCCCGCTATGAAGTGCGCGGCTACACCGCCAACACCAATGCCGAGACCGAGCAGAAAGCCGTTTCCCAACTGGATGCGGCCATCGCCAGCCTGAAATCACTGAACACACATTTCGCCGAAACCCAACAAGACGCGCTGCGTCAGTTGGAAGCCGCCCTGAGCAACTACCGCAGTGCCTTGCAAGCCTATAAAGCCGCCAATAGCGATGCGGTGCAGGCGCGTAAGGAAATGACCGATCAGGGCGCCGCCATCGTGACCCTGAGCGATCAGCTGTATCAATTCCAGCTCGACCGCCGTGATGCCGAAAGCGCCCAGGCCCGCACACTGCAATTGATCAGCACCTTGCTGGCGTTGCTGGTGGGCATCATCGCCGCCGTGGTCATCACCCGTCAGATCACCGGCCCGTTGCGCGATACCCTTAAAGTGGTCGAGCGCATCGCCGGTGGTGACTTGTCTCAAGACATCAAAGTCACCCGCCGCGACGAGCTCGGCGTGTTGCAGCAAGGCATTGCGCGCATGGGCGTGACCCTGCGGGACTTGATCAGTGGCATTCGTGACGGCGTCACTCAGATCGCCAGCGCCGCCGAAGAACTGTCGGCCGTGACCGAACAGACCAGCGCGGGTGTGAACAGCCAGAAAGTGGAAACCGATCAGGTCGCCACCGCCATGCACGAAATGACGGCCACCGTGCAGGAAGTCGCGCGCAACGCCGAAGAAGCCTCCCAAGCCGCAGCCGCCGCTGACGGTGAAGCTCGCGAAGGCGACAAAGTGGTCAACGAAGCCATCGCCCAGATCGAGCGTCTGGCCAGCGAAGTGGCGCGCTCCACTGACGCGATGAGCGTACTGCAGCAGGAAAGCGACAAGATCGGCAGCGTCATGGATGTGATCAAAGCCGTGGCCGAACAGACCAACCTGCTGGCCCTCAACGCCGCCATCGAAGCAGCCCGTGCCGGTGAGGCCGGTCGTGGTTTTGCGGTGGTGGCTGACGAAGTTCGTGGCCTGGCCCAGCGCACGCAAAAATCCACCGAGGAAATCGAAGGCCTGGTGGCCGGCTTGCAGAACGGCACTCAACAAGTGGCGGCGGTGATGAACAACAGCCGTACCCTGACCGACAGCAGCGTGGCGCTGACTCGCAAGGCCGGCGTATCACTGGATAACATCACCCGCACGGTGTCCAACATCCAGTCGATGAACCAACAAATCGCTGCCGCCGCCGAGCAACAAAGCGCCGTGGCCGAAGAGATCAGCCGCAGCATCATCAACGTGCGCGACGTGTCCGAACAGACCGCCGCCGCCAGCGACGAAACCGCTGCGTCCAGTGTTGAACTGGCGCGGTTGGGCAATCAGTTGCAGATGATGGTGAGTCACTTCCGGGTTTGATATTCACTTTGCGGTGAATGAAAGATCCATTCGCGGGCAAGCCTCGCTCCTACAGGTTACTCACTGAACCTGTGGGAGCGGGCTTGCCCGCGAATGCTTTTGAACAGACACAAGTTATTTCGGGTTAGCCCTTGCTTCGCATTCACTGCCCACTCTAGCGATGTGGCAGATCCGACACGATCCCGCCACTAGTTTTGAATCGGTTGTTGATTCGTGTCCCCAATCCATGAGCACCATCCATCTGAGCGAGAGCGCGCCTCAGAATCAAGCGAGCCTCTTCCTCCATGGACCTGCCATTACTGCGCGCGTTGTTGCGCAATTGCTCATAAATCTGCGGGTCAAGATTGCCAATGGTAAGGCTGGCCATAAGCGCCCTCTGTGCTCGCTGAATTGATCGGACGACACTATCACGGGTTAAGCTTTTTCCTGCTGCCTCAAACACTAATCGTATTGGTAAAAACCAACCGATTGCCAAACGGGTCGGCCACGGTCATGTCCTGACTGCCCCACGGCATCGCCTGGATTTGTGGGTGCGCAAACTTATATTCCTTGGCCAGCAATTGCTGCTGAAACGCCTCCAGCTCATCGGTCTCGATGCGCAGGGCCGAGCCCGGTGTCGCGTCGCCATGGTGTTCGGAAAGATGCAGTACGCATTCGCCACGGGAGATTTGCAGGTACAGCGGAAAGTTAGCTTCGAAACGATGCTGCCAATCAATCTTGAACCCCAGGAACTCGACGTAGAACTCCAATGCCTTGGCTTCATCGAAAATCCGCAGGATCGGGGTGGTTTTGCCGAAACTCATGGGGTAACTCCCTGACTGAATGAGCCCAGTGTAGCTGGGCTGGATGTCAGCGCTTCGGCTTGGCGACGGCTTTCTTTAACTGCAATGTGCCACCATGAGACCTGGATCAAAAGATCGTCCGAACGCGGCCCGAACCTTCGGCAGCTTCTACGAAGGCGCGATCAATGAAACCCTTTACGCAAATCCCCCTCTCGCGCCAGAAATCGCCCTTCCCTTCTGCCGTTCGCCTGCCCGTCGCGATAACTCAAGGCACCATTGATCCATACGCCATCAATCCCTTGCGCCGCCCGTTGCGGATCGTTGAAGTCGGCCACATCGCGAATCGTCGCCGGATCGAACAACACCAGATCCGCCCAATATCCTTCACGAATCTCGCCACGTTCCTTCAAGCCAAAGCGTGCCGCCGACAACCCGGTCATCTTGTGCACGGCGGTGTGCAGCGGAAACAGGCCGACGTCGCGACTGAAATGTCCGAGCACTCGTGGGAAGGCGCCCCACAAGCGTGGATGCGGAAACGGGTCTTCCGGCAAACCGTCGGAGCCGATCATCGACAGCGGATGCGCGAGGATGCTTCGTACATCGGCCTCGTCCATGCCGTAATACACCGCCCCCGCCGGCTGCAGTCGGCGGGCTGCTTCGAGCAGCGCAGTGCCCCACTCGGCAGCAATGTCCATCAGATCCCGCCCCCCCATTTCCGGGTGCGGCGTGGACCAGGTGATGGTGATGCGATGGGCGTCGGTGACTTGCTTGAGGTCCAGCGTCGAAGAACTCGCCGCGTAGGGATAACAATCGCACGCCACCGGGTGGGTTTTCGCGGCGTGTTCGAGGGACGCCAGCAATTGCGGACTACGGCCCCAGTTACCGGCGCCGGCACATTTGAGGTGGGAAATGATCACCGGCGACTGTGCGTGGCGTCCGATGCGGAACGCCTCGTCCATGGCCTCCAGCACCGGTTCGAACTCACTGCGTAAATGGGTGGTGTAGACCGCGCCGAATGCCTTCAACTCTTCGGTCAACTGCATCACCTCATCAGTGGATGCCGAGAAGGCGCTGGCATAAGCCAGGCCTGTGGATAAACCCAAGGCACCGGCCTCAAGGCTGTCGCGCAGTTGCTCGCGCATCGCGCTGATTTCAGCGTCGGTCGCGGTGCGATACAGATCATCCAGGTGATTGCTGCGCAACGCGGTGTGCCCCACCAGCGCAGCTACGTTCAGCGTGGTATTGGCCGCTTCGACGGCGGCGCGATAGTCGCTGAAGCGCGGATACACAAACGCCGCGGCGGTGCCGAGCAGGTTCATCGGGTCCGGCGGATCACCGCGCAAACTCACCGGCGACGCGCTGATCCCGCAATTGCCGACAATCACCGTGGTCACGCCCTGGCTGAGTTTGGGCAGCATCTGTGGCTGGCGAATCACCACCGTATCGTCGTGGGTATGCACATCGATGAAACCCGGCGCCAACACTCGGCCAGCGGCCTCGATTTCTTCGATGGCGCGAGCGTCGTGCAAGTCGCCGATTCGCTCGATGCGGCCATTCAGAATCGCCACGTCAGCGGGGTAACCGGGGGTGTTGCTGCCATCGATAATCAGCGCATTGCGGATCAGCGTGTCGTACGTCATGTCAGTCTCCCAGCGGCAAGTGATCGTCGCCGCCGCGGTAGTCGTCCAGGGCCAGTTTGATCCGACGCAGACGTTCTTGATTGTCTTCAGGACTGGCCAACGCCAGCTCGGTGGCGAGCACATCGATGGCCAACAACATGCCGTAGCGCGCCGCCGTGGGTTTGTAGATAAAGGAAGTCTCGGCGCTTTGCAGCGGTAACAGCACATCGGCCAATTGCGCCAGCGGCGAGTCGGCGCGGGTGATGGTGAGAATTCGTGCGCCGTAGCTGCGCGCCAGCTCCACCGCTTCGAGCAGTTCGGGCGTGATGCCGGTCAACGAACAGGCGATGACCGCGTGTTCGGCGCCAAGGCTGGCGGCGGTGACGCGCATCATCACCGGGTCGTGACACGCCGCAATCGGGTAGCCGAGGCGCACCAGCCGCACTTGCAGTTCATCGCTGCACAGGGTCGAGCAGCCGCCCATGCCGAAGGCGTGAATCATCCGTGCCTTGCCCAACAGTTTCACCGCATCGGCGAAGCGCGACTCATCGAACGCCGCCAGGTGCTGGCGCAAGGTCGACTCGATATCGCCGACAATCTGCCCGTAGAACGCCGACTGTTCGGGCGTGCCCGCCGGGTCCAGAAAGCGGCTACCGACGCCACTGGCCTGGGCCAGTTGCAGGCGCAAATCCCGCAGGTCGCGGCAACCGACTGTGCGGGCGAATCGCGACAGCGTGGCGGTGCTGACTTCCGCCCGCTGCGCCAGCTCATCGAGGCTGGCGGATGCGGCAAATCCTACGTCGTCGAGCATCAGCCGAGCGATACGTCCTTCGCCGGCGCTGAAGGATTCCTGACGAGCGCGGATCTGATAGAGGATGTCCATGGCGGATGGCTCCGACTAAAGCAGGTGAGAAAGGCCAACGGTCAGGCCGAAGGCGACCACCGAGATCAGCGTCTCGAGCACTGTCCAGGTCTTGAAGGTCTGGGTGACGGTCATGTTGAAGTATTCCTTGATCAACCAGAAGCCGCCGTCGTTGACGTGGGAAAAGATAACCGACCCCGCCCCCGTCGCCAGCACCAACAACTCCGGATGCGGATAACCCAGACCAATGGCCACCGGCGCGACAATCCCCGAAGCGGTGGTCATGGCCACGGTGGCAGAACCAGTGGCGATGCGCATCAACGCGGCGAACAGCCAGCCCATCAACAGCGGCGACAACTGGAATTCATCGGCGAGGCTGACGATCTGATTGGTGACCCCAGCGTCCACCAGAATCCGGTTCAAGCCACCACCGGCACCGACCAGCAAAGTGATGCTGGCGGTCGGCGCCAGACATTCATTGGTGAACTTGAGGATCGACTCGCGATTGAAGCCCTGGGCCAGGCCGAGGGTCCAGAAACTCAGCAAGGTCGCCAGCAGCAAGGCAATCACCGAGTTGCCGATGAACAGCAGGAACTGATTGAAACCGCTACCCGGCGTGGAGATCAGGTTGGCCCAGCCGCCGATCAACATCAGCACCACCGGCAACAGAATCGTGGCCATGGTGACACCAAAACCCGGCAGGCTATCGCGCGGCTCACGCTCCAGGAACTGGCGTTCCAGGGGGTTATCGGCCGGCAGTTGAATGCGCGGCACGATGAATTTGGCGTACAGGGGACCGGCGATAATCGCGGTCGGAATACCGATCAGAATCGCATAGAGCAAGGTCTGCCCCACTGATGCCTGATAGACCTGCACCGCCAGCATCGCCGCCGGGTGCGGCGGTACCAGCGCGTGGACCACCGAAAGCCCCGCAACCATCGGCAAACCGACCATCAGAATGGACACGCCCACCCGCCGCGCCACGGTAAACGCGATCGGCACCAGCAAGACAAAACCGACCTCGAAGAACAGCGGCAGCCCTACAAGAAAGGCGATACACACCATCGCCCAGTGGGCATTTTTCTCGCCGAAACGGTCGATCAAGGTGCGCGCCACCCGCTCCGCACCGCCGGACTCGGCCATCATCTTGCCGAGCATCGTGCCCAGCGCCACCACCAGCGCAATGTGCCCCAGCGTCTTGCCAACCCCGGCTTCATACGCCCCCACCACACCCGACGGCGGCATCCCCGCCAACAGCGCCAGGCCGATAGACACCAGGGTGATCACAATGAAGGGATTGATCCGGTAACGGGCGATCAGAACGATCAGCGCAATGATGGCGATGGCGGCGTAAACCAACAGCCAATAGCCGAAAGAAAGCGTCATGCGGTACTCCTCGAAAGGGTCACGTCGAATGGGTTGTGAAACTCATAAATCATTTCGACGGACTACTTTCAAACGAAGTGAAAGTAATTTTCGTGGAGGGATATGGGATGTCGTGCAGAGGTATGGGAGATCGCGGGTCATGAAAATCGGATAGAGGGATTTTCATTCCTCCACGCTGATCGTTCCCATGCTCGGGAACGATCACTCATCAATGTCAGTCGTGATGCTCGCTGGCGCGCTTGAGCAGTTTCTTGCAGCGTTCGGACAGGTGCAGCACGCGTAGCTGCTTGCCAGCCTTGGTGTAGCGCTCGCGCAATGTCTTCAGCGCGGCGATGGCCGAGTAATCAACGAAGCTCAAGTGGCGACAGTCGACAGTGACCACGGATGGATCATTGGCGGGATCGAACTGGTTGAGAAAAGGCGTCGTCGAGGCAAAGAACAACGTGCCGTGCAGGAGGTAGAGCTTGCTGCCGTCGGCTTCAACATGACTGTCGGCATACAGCTCGCGAGCGTGTTGCCAGGCAAAGTTGAGCGCCGCAATGATGATCCCGCACAACGCGGCGATGGCCAGATCGGTGAACACGGTAATCACCGTGACCGCGATGATCACCAAGACATCGTTCAGCGGCACCTTGTTCAGCACCCGCAGCGAAGCCCAGGCGAATGTCTGCTGCGCCACCACGAACATCACCCCGACCAATGCGGCCAGCGGAATGCGCTCGATCAGCGGCGAAAGAAACAGCACAAACAGCAGGATCATCCCCCCGGCAACCGCACCGGACAGCCGACCGCGACCGCCGGAGCTGAGGTTGATCACGGTTTGCCCGATCATCGCGCAGCCACCCATGCCGCCGAACACACCAGAAACCATGTTGGCAGCGCCCAAGGCCACGCACTCGCGATCCGGGTAGCCACGGCTCTCGGTGATCTCGTCGGTCAGGTTCAGGGTCAACAGGGTTTCCAACAAGCCGACCACCGCCATCAATATCGCGTAAGGGACGATGATGCGCAGGGTCTCCGGGCTCCAGGGGATGTCTGGCAGCGCAAAACCCGGCAAGCCACCGGCAATGTGCGCCATGTCGCCCAGGGTGCGGGTCGGCAGGCCTAGCAGGTAAACCGCCAGCCCAACGCCCAGAATCGCCACCAGCGCCGGCGGCACGGCCCGCGTCAGGCGCGGCATCAGGTAAACGATGGCCATCGTCAGCGCCACCAGCCCGATCATCATGTACAGCGGCGCCCCACTCAACCAGGCCTCACCGCTCTTGAAGTGCTCCAACTGGGCCAGCGCAATGACAATCGCCAGACCGTTGACGAAGCCGAGCATCACCGGATGCGGCACCATGCGCACCAGCTTGCCCAGCCTCAACAGACCAAACGCCAACATGATCAGCCCGCCCAGCAACACCGTCGCCAGCAAGTACTGGACACCGTGCTGCACCACCAGCGCGACGATCACCACCGCCATCGAGCCAGCGGCACCAGACACCATCCCCGGCCGTCCGCCGAAGAGCGCAGTCAGGGTGCAGATGATGAAAGCGCCGTAAAGCCCCATCAATGGATTGAGGTGGGCCACCAGCGCGAAAGCGATACATTCGGGGAGCAGGGCGAAAGAGGTGGTGAGTCCGGCCAGGACATCGGCGCGCAGACGTTTGGGTTTCATGGCTTACCTAAAAATACAGGCGGGAAAAGAGGGACGCGGATGTTACGGAATTGACGGCGGGCGGGCCAGTGAATGGGTGGCCAAAACCGCTTTCGCGAGCAAGCCCGCTCCCACACTGGACTTGCATCAATTCACCATAATGGGAACGACACAGGACCAATGTGGAAGCGGGCTTGCTCGCGAAGAACGATCACGCGGTCTGCGAATCAGCCCCTGAAATCGGCAATCGCATAAGCCGCCAATTTGCCCTGGATGAAGTCCAGAAAGCACTGGATCCGTAGGGCCAGTTGCGAGTTGCGGTAGTACACCGCGTTGATGGGTTGGCGATATCCGCTGTTGAACTCCGCCAGCAACACCTGCAAGCGACCGGCGCGGATGTCGTCGATGGTCATGAAGTGCGACAGGCAGGCAATGCCTTGACCGGTCAGCGCCAGGTGCCTGATCGTCTCGCCACTCGACGCACTGATCGACGCCTGAATCGGCCAGCGGTCACCATGGACATAGCGCAGTGGCCATTGGTTGAGACCTTCGTTATGGGTAAAACCCAGCAGCGTGTGCTCGCTCAAATCCTCGACAGCGCTCGGTACGCCGTGTTGTTCCAGATACGCTGTGCTTGCGACGATGTGCAGCGGGCTGCAACCCAGGGAGCGGGCGTGCAGGGTCGAGTCGGCCAGCGTGCCGATGCGAATGGCGATGTCGGTGCTTTGTTCGAGCAGGTCGATGATCAAATCGTTGCTGTTGAGTTCGAGCTGGATGTCCGGGTAGAGACGGCGGAACTCATCGATGTACGGCACGATGGCGTGCAGCATGAACGGCGACGCGGCGTTGATCCGCAGTCGCCCGGACGGGGTTTGCTGGCGTGAGGACAGACGCTCTTCGAGCTCGTCCATCTGATCGAGAATCAGCTTGGCGTGCTCGAAGAAATATTTGCCCTCTTCGGTCAGGTCCATGCGCCGCGTGGTGCGATTGATCAGCGTGGTATCGAGCTTGGCCTCCAGCCGCGACAGCGTGCGGCTGACCGCCGACGGCGTTTGCCCGACTTGCTCAGCCGCAGCCGAAATCGACCCGCACTCAATCACGCAGACGAAAATCTGCAACTCATCGGATCTGGCTTTCACGTGTGTCCCTTATCGATAGTCCTGCGCTGCTTCAGATATCGATAGTAGCCGAGCGTCATGCCTTAAGGCCAAACACCTCGGTCAAGTGCTGCTCATAACGCGCCACATCAGCTTCGATATTCGGGCGCTTCATTACATCGACGCACAGAAAGGTCGGCAGACCGGTCATGCCGAGGAAGGTATTGGCCTTGTGGAACGGTAGGTACACCGCGTCCACGCCCTTGGCTTCGAAGAAGTCGGTCGAGTCGTCGAAGGCTTGCTGCGGGGCGTTCCAGGTCACCGACAGCATGTATTTTTTACCGTGCAGCAAGCCGCCGCTGCCGTACTTCTGCGACGCGTCGGAGCGCGTGCGACCGTCGCTGGCGTAGAGGCTGCCGTGGCCTGCGGTGAAGACTTCATCGACGTACTTCTTGACGGTCCAGGGCGCACCCATCCACCAGCCTGGCATCTGATAAATGATCACATCGGCCCAGAGGAATTTGGCGACTTCCTCGGCGACGTCGTAGCCCTCGTCGATGAACGTGGTTTTCACATCCACCCCACCGCGATCCAGCACGCTCAACGCTGCTTGGTGCAACGTTGTGTTGTAGCGACCATCGGAGTGGGCAAATTTTTTGCCGCCATTGAGCAACAGGACTTTTTTCATGAGGAATCTCGCAAGGTTGAAATCGATGGCGGCAGACTAGCGATCAGCCTCGCGCGGAATAAGCGCTCAATCCGCAAAATTCATTTGACCTATACGCACGAATCAACAAGCGATTGTTGCCATAAACTTGCGCCGATTCTGACTGTTTAGGAGATTCTGATGAGCGAGCTGCAAGGCTTCATCCTGCACGCCAAGACCCGCCCGGATAAAGCCGAGGCCTTCGAAGCGTTCTTCCGTGCCTATGTCGAACCGAGTCGCGCCGAACCCGGTTGCATCGAGTACCACATGCTGCGAGACAAACAGGACCCGACGCTGTTTATCTTCTACGAGATCTGGCAATCCCAGGCCCATCTGGACGTGCACTCGAACCTGCCCCATATGAAGCAGTTCCTCGATATGCGCATGGAGTATCTGGAGCAGGATTTCGATATCCGCCCAATCGAGATGCTCAGCACATCGTCCGCTAGCCGCTGATCAGCAAGTGGCCGCCGAGCACGCCGAGGCCGATGAAGAACACGCGCTTGAACAACACGGCGCTGATCCGCAGGCGTAGCCATTGCCCCAGCAACATGCCGAGCACCGCCGGGATCAGCGCCAGCAGCGACGCGCTCAACTCGCCACCGCCGAGGGCGCCGCGCCATAACAGGCCGGCGGCCAACGCGAGAGTCGAGACAGTGAACGACAGGCCTAGCGCCTGTACCAGTTCATCCTTGTTCAAGCCCAGCGCTTGCAAATAAGGCACCGCCGGAATCACGAAGACACCGGTGGCCGAGGTGATGACGCCCGTCAGCACACCGCAGAGCGGACCGAGCCAACGCTCGGTGCGACCGCCGACGCGCAAGGACGGCAGGATCAACCCGCTCAAGGCATAAACCAACAACGCCGCTCCCAGCCCCCGCACTACCCAATGTCCACCGGCCATGCCGATCCATATTGTGCCAGCACCTGTGCCGATGAAAATCGCCAGCAGCATCGGCCACAACCGGTGCAACAACCCGCGCAAATGACCGCCGAAGGCCAGTTGCCAGACGTTGGTCAGTGTCGCGGGAATGATCAACAACGCCGCAGCCTGCGACGGCGCCATAGCCAGACCGAGCAAGCCCATGGCAATGGTCGGCAGGCCGAGGCCGATCACGCCCTTGATCATCCCGGCCAGCAGAAAGGTGGCGACAACCAATAAGGACAGGGCCAAGCCCAGATGTTGATAGAACGCGGCGAGTGTATTCATGGGGCTATCCTGAGCCCTGACGGTTGCCTTGAAAATCTGCCATATACTGAGGCTGCCTCTTGTCCAACAAGAGGCATAAGGCTTCGTCGATGCTGCTGACGCCTTCGCGGGCAAGCCCGCTCCCACAGGGTCTGGTGCGGACACAAAGAGTCGGCACACCCGCGATCCATTGTGGGAGCGGGCCTGCCCGCGAAGGCCTCCGCCCGGCCAACAATCCTCCCGAGGCTGTAACAATGCACTTCGACCTCACCGACCTGCGCCTCTACCTGAATATCCTCGACACCGGCAACATCACCGCCGGTGCCGCCCGCAGCCATTTGTCGCTGGCGGCGGCGAGTGCACGAATCCGCGCGATGGAAGCTTCGCTGGGCATCGAGTTTCTGGAGCGAGGTCGCCGCGGTGTCAGCCCCACTCCGGCCGGCAAGGCGCTGGCGCAGCACGCCCGAGTCCTGTTGCAACAGGCCGAGCGCATGCAGCAGGACCTGGTCGAATACGCCAAAGGCGTCAAAGGCCAGGTGCGGTTGCTGTGCAATACCACTGCGATCACCGAGTACCTGCCGGAATTGCTGGCGGACTTTCTGCGCGACCATCCGAATCTCGACATCGACCTGCAAGAAATGCCCAGCACACGTATCACCCACGCCTTGCGCCAGGGCGCGGCGGACCTGGGGATCGTGTCTGACGCCGTGGATACCGACGGCCTGCAAACCCGCTATTTCCGTGACGATCCACTGGTGCTGATTCTGCCGAGGGGGCATCCCTTGGCCGCTGCCGGAGCGTTGAATTTCAGCACCACCTTGCACCACGATTACGTCGGCCTGAACGCCAACAGCGCCTTGGCCGTGTACCTGGAAGAACAAGCCCTTCACAGCGGCTTGCGGATGCAGATCCGCATCCGTGCAGATGGATTCGATGGCGTGATGCGCATGGTCGCCCGGGGGGCCGGGCTGGCGATCGTGCCCTTGGCGGCGGTCGAGCGCTGGTCGACTGAAACGCCGTTCAAAAGCGTGGTACTGGAGGAGCCGTGGGCTCGCCGCAAACTGTTGCTGTGCGCCCGGGATTTCACGGTTCTGCCCGGTTATGTCCAGGCCTTGCTGAACGCCTTGACTCTCCCTTGAGGGGCGGTTTTTTGCCCGCTGGAAAATCTTTGAGCGTTTGCGCGTTTCTGGACAGCTCGATGTCGAGTACAGACAACTGACCGGTGAGCGGGCGCTATAGGGTGCGACTTCAGTTCTTCAATACCACTCTCTCTATTCCAAGGCCCGGAGTCCACATGACCGCACCGATTACCGTTCTTCGCGACACTCACCCGTTGCCCGTGCTCGACGCCTGCAAATGGGAAAAACTCGAAGGCGATCCGCACACCGTCAACCTCAACGCCTACACCAGCGAAGATGGCAGCAAGATCATGGGCACCTGGATCTGCACGCCGGGCAAGTGGTATGTGGAATACGTGAAGTGGGAATACTGCCACTTCCAGGAAGGCTACTGCATCATCACCCCGGAAGGCATGGCGCCGATCCACCTGCGGGCCGGTGACATCTTCGTCATCGAACCGGGGATGAAGGGCACGTGGGAAGTGGTTGAAACCGTGCGCAAATATTTCGTGTTTGCCTGATGCAAAAAACCGAGAGACCACCCGACGTGGTCTCTCGGTAAAAAGGCATGCATGAATCCTGTGGCGAGAGAGCTTGCTCCCTCACCACAACCGCTTATTGGGGTTTGCGATAGCTGTTGATGATCGCCGAGAAGTCCTTCCCCCCTTCCCCACGTAGGCTCATCGCCTGATACAACTGCTGGGCCACCGCGCCGAGCACGACCGGCTGGTGCGCCTGACGCGCCGCCTCAGTGGCCAGCCCCAGATCCTTGAGCATCAGTTCAGCACCGAAACCGCCGGTATAACCGCGCGAGGCCGGCGCTGTTTCGACGATGCCCGGCCACGGGTTGTACATCTCCGAACTCCAGCAACGCCCGGTTGAACTGTTGATGACGCCCGCCAGCACGGTTGTGTCGATACCCAGGGCGCTGCCCAGCGCCATGGCTTCGCTGACACCGACCATGGAAATCCCCAGCAGCAAGTTGTTGCAGATCTTGGCGATTTGCCCGGTGCCGACTTCGCCGCAATGGACGATGTTGCGGCCCATCTGCGCCAGCACCGGTTGCAGAGTGGCGAACAGTTCAGGCGTGGCGCCGACCATGAAGGTCAGCGTCCCGGCCGCTGCACCGCCAGTGCCACCGGAAACCGGTGCATCGGCCATGGCCACGTCTTGCTTTGCGGCCGCCGCGGCAACATCTCGCGCCGTCTGCGGATCGATGGTGCTGCAATCCACCGCTGGCACGCCTTTGGCGATGCCCGCCAGCACACCGTCTTCACCCAGCCAGACACTGCGCACATGGGCCGCTGCCGGCAACATGGTGATCACCAGTTGCGCGTCTTTCGACGCTTCCTTCGGTGAAGTGCTGATGGTGCCGCCGAGTTGAGCCAGTTCGGCCAGCACGGTTTGATTGAGGTCAAACAGGTTGAGCGAATGGCCGGCCTTGATCAGGTTGCGCGCCATTGGCGCGCCCATGTTGCCGAGACCGATAAAAGCGATTTTCATGTCCGGCTCCTTAGCGCAAGTGGATGGTGGTGTTCACACCGTGGTTGATGCTGTCGTCATCGAACCAACGTGCAGTGACGGTCTTGGTTTGAGTGTAGAACTGCACCACTTGCTTGCCATACGGACCGAGGTCGCCGAGCTTCGAACCACGGGAACCGGTGAAGCTGAAGAACGGTACCGGCACCGGGATCGGGATGTTGATGCCGACCTGGCCAACGTCGATTTCCGACTGGAATTTACGCGCCGCCGCACCGCTCTGGGTGAACAGCCCCGTGCCGTTGCCGAACGGGTTGGCGTTGACCAGGGCGATGGCCTCATCGAGGGTGTCGACTTCCAGCACTACCAGCACCGGGCCAAAGATTTCCTGGGTGTAGATCTGCATCTCAGGGGTTACGCCAGAGAACAGGGTCGGGCCGACAAAGTTGCCCTGCTCGTAGCCCGGAACAGTGATGTCGCGACCGTCCAGCTCCAGCTTGGCGCCTTCCTTGATCCCGCTTTCGATCAGCTCGAGAATCCGCGCCTTGGCCCGCTTGGAAATCACCGGACCCACATCAGTGCCTGGCTCGCTGCCGGCATTGACCTTGAGTTTCTGCGCCAGCGCCTTGAGATCCGGCAGCCATTGTTTGGCCGCGCCCACCAGCACCACCACCGAGGTGGCCATGCAGCGTTGCCCGGCCGCACCGAAACCGGCGCCGACCAGTGCATTGAGCGCTTGCTCGCGGTTGGCATCGGGCAGCACAACGGCGTGGTTCTTGGCCCCCATCATCGATTGCACGCGCTTGCCGTGTTTGCCGGCCAGATCGTAGACATGCGTGCCGACTGCGGTCGAACCGACGAACGAAACAGCCTTGATGTCCTTGTGGGTGCAAAGCGCATCCACCACATCCTTGCCACCATGAACGACGTTGAGCACACCTGGCGGAATGCCGGCTTCAATCGCCAGTTCCACCAACAGCATGGTCGACATCGGATCCTGCTCGGAAGGCTTGAGCACGAAGGTGTTGCCGCAGGCGATGGCCATCGGGAACATCCACAGCGGAATCATCGCCGGAAAGTTGAAAGGGGTAATGCCGGCGCAGACGCCGATCGGCTGACGCAGGGTATAGGTATCGACACCGCCTGCGACGTTCTCGGCGAACTCGCCCATTTGCAGGCTGCCGATGGAGCAAGCGTGCTCGACCACTTCCAGGCCACGGAAGATATCGCCTTCAGCGTCGGCGATGGTTTTGCCCTGCTCATTGCTGAGCACCACGGCAATACGCTTGGAGTGCTCGCGAATCAGCGCCTGAAGCTTGAGCATGATGCGCATCCGCGCGCCGATTGGCGTCAGCTTCCAGGTCTGAAAGGCGCGATGGGCGGCGCTGATGGCTGCATCGACTTCAGCAGCGGTCGCGAAGGGGACTTTGGCCAGCACTTGCTGAGTCGCCGGATTGACGATGTCGTGCCATTCGGTGGACTGGGATTCGACCCACTCGCCATCGATCAACAACTTGACCTTTTGCACGGTGGTTTCTTGCGATGCGTTCATGTTGGGTCTCCGGGACGTTGTTCTTATTTAGAGAGCTATCTTGGGAGCCAAGGCGAGAAAGTCGCCTTGTGATGAGGCGTGTGTCGCGATTTGGTTGTCGGACTGTTTTTGGAGTATAGATGTGCAAACTTCTAATAAGAACGCACATAAAAGCCGGTCCATCATGCAAAAAAACATCACGTCTTTAGGCTCGTTGAACTGGGATGACCTCAAGTTTTTCCTTGAAGTTGCCCGTACTCGCAAGGCCAGCACCGCAGCCAAGCGCCTGGCGGTGGACTACACCACCGTGTCGCGACGCATCAGTTCGCTGGAGACCTCGTTAGGTACGCTGTTGTTCGAGAAGTCCCGCACCAGCGGCTTCGTCCTGACTGCTGAAGGCCAGCGTCTGCTGGGTTACGCCGAGTCGATCGAAAGCACCCTGCACATGGCCTGCGAACAGGTTTCAGGCTCAGGCGTCGCGTTGTCCGGGCATGTGCGTATGGGCTGTACCGAAGGGTTCGGCAGCTTTTTCATCACCCCGCAGCTGAGCCATTTCGTCGACGCCTACCCGGCGATCTCGGTGGACATCCTGCCGCTGCCCCACTTCATCAGCCTGTCCAAGCGCGAGGCAGACATCGTCATTGCGCTGGAGCGACCGGAACACGGCCCTTATGTCTGCTGCAAACTCTGTGACTATCGATTGCAGCTGTACGCGACCCAGGATTATCTGGACAAGCACCCACCGATCCGCCGCCCGGCAGACTTGGGCAAGCATCAATTCATCAGTTATGTGGACGACCTGGCGTTCAGCTCGGAGCTGCTGTACCTGGCAAATGTGCTGCCCGGTGCCAGCGCCAATCTGCGCAGCACCAGTGTGATCGCGCAGTTCGTGGCGGCGCAGCAAGGACGGTCACTGGCGATTCTGCCGTGCTTTTTGGCGGCTCAGGATCCGCGATTGCTGCCGGTGTTGCCGCAAGAGATCACCATCACCCGGCAGTTCTGGATGTACTGCCGCGAGGACCTGCGCAAGCTCAAGCGGATCACCTTGCTGTGGGACTACATCCGTGGCGTTACCGAGCAGAATCATGCGCTGTTGATGGGGGAAAGCCGGGAGATGGTGTTCGCCGATTAATCCGCACTCACTACGATCGACACCCGGCGGTTCTCGGTACGCCCGGCCGCGGTGGCGTTGGAGGCGACGGGCTTGCTGCTGCCCAGGCCGCGCAGCTGGATGTTTTGTTCTTTTATGCCGACAGCGGCCAAGACATTGCCGACGCTTTTCGCGCGACGCAGGGAAAGTTGTTCGTTATAGGATTCCTCGCCCGAGGCATCGGTATGGCCGTCAATCCTCACCCGCTCGATTCCCACGCCCAACAACGCCTTGCCAATGCGTTCGACGATCTGGGTACTGGCGGGGTTGAGGTGTTCGACATCGCTACCGAACAGCACTTTGCCGGACAGGCCGAAGGCCCAGCCCTCATCCGTCATCTCGAAACCTTGTTGCTTGAGCACAGCGATCTGCGCCGGGGTCAGTCCTTTCTGCGGTGTCGTCTGGCAACCGGTCAATGCCAGCAAGGTCATGAATAAGCTAATCGTAAAAAATCGCAGAGAACGCTGAGTGAATGTGAACACAAAAATTAGCTCCTGGTTTGAAGATGGACGACAGAGTGCTCCGACCCTGCCGTGTGGTGAGCGCCTCGGGAAAGGCGTTTGGCCTGATACATCGCGGCGTCTGCAGCATCGAGCAGCGCACCGGGCGTAAGCCCATGATCCGGGTACACGGCGATTCCGATGCTGAGTGAAGTCAACACCTGGGTACCGCCCGGCAACGGGATTGGCGCGTCCATACTGGCAATGATTTTGTCGGCAATCCGTTCGGCGTCTTCTATCTTGTGCAGCGGCGTCAACAGCACGGCAAACTCATCGCCGCCCAGACGCGCAACCAGATCTTCTTCACGCAACTGCGCACGAACCCTTGTCGCCACGGCGATCAGCACCGCATCACCGGCAGCGTGACCGAAGTTGTCGTTGATCTCCTTGAACCGGTCGCTGTCGAGAAACAGTACGGCCACTCCCTCATCCAGCTTGCCCGCATTGCGCAAGGCGCGCATCAGGCGGCCTTCGAAAAACGCCCGATTCGGCAACCCGGTAAGGCTGTCATGGCTGGCCTGGTGGGCCAGGGTTTCGTTTTCGTTTTGCAGATGGGTCTGCCAGGACTCGAGCTCGTCGAGCAAAGCATTGAAGTCGTTGCCCAGGTTGTCGAGTTCGGCAATGTCGGCGGGCGGTACGCGTCGGTCGAAGGCACGCTCGCTACGGGCGGCGTGAGCCACGGCAGCCAGGCTGCGCAACGGGCCGGTGATTCCTCGCAATTGCCGACGCGCCAGATAGAGCGCAACCCAGGCACTGACAGCGGTACACAAGACGATTCCCACCAGACCGCTGAGCAAGAAGCGCATCAGGCTACCGCCGTGACCGATGAGCAGTATGCTGCCGATTTCCTGACCTTGATGGGTGATCGGCATGCTGATGGGTTTTTCCAGAATCGTTCGGGCGATCTGCATTTCAAGATCGGAGAGCCATCCCGTTTCCGGTCGTTGCCAACGTGCGAGCAACTCGCCTTGCTCGTCCATTACTTGTGCATCAGCCACTTCTTCAGTGGACGCGATCAATGCCAGCGCTTCGGTGGCGGCAGCCTTGTCGTTGAACACCACCGCGGCTTCCACGGTGTAGTTGATCGAACGGGCAATCAGATGCAGGTTGTGATCGGCATAGACCCGCAAAGCCAGAACACCCAGCAGGGTCAGTGAAACACTGGCCATGGCCACGCCCACCAGGGCGACGATCAAATGTCCACGGCCGATAACCGACCCCAGGGTCGGACGTATGCGAGGTTTGAATAGACTCATGGCGCCGCCGGCTTGCGGCGCGACAGTTGCAGCACGCTGGGATGAATGCGCACACCGCTGCGGGCGACCGAGTCGAGGTTGACCTCGAAGGACACCTGCTCATCACCGACCCGCAGGCAGAACAGACTGCCGACAGTGCATTGATCGCCGCCTTCGCTGATGCTCACCACCGGGCGTCCCGTCAACGAGGCGAATAGCCGACTGCGTTCATCGCCGGTCAGCTTGCCGATGTACACCGCATCGCATTCACTGGCGATGACCGGGTTATCGGCCAGCAACCGTCGTACAGTAACCGGTCGACCCGTGGCTTGTGTGGTGCCTTTGACCAGGTCGTCGGTGTATTCAGTGGGGCCGACCACGCACAGGCGCAGTTGTTGGGGCTCAACAGGCCATCGGGCATAACTGAGGATCCCGAGCACCACCTGAGTGACCGACCTGGCACGTTGGTCGGCTTTGCTCACGATAGTTTCCGACTCAGCACAGGCAACGCCCGTCAACAAACAGAGGAGGCCGGCAAGCAGCACTTGTTTGCAGCCAACGACGCGCTCTGTCGCCCAGACAGCCAACTTCATGCAGGAATTCTCTACGATCGCAACAAAATGATGCCGCAACGATAGCACAGCACCGAAACACCAGCGAGGCGACGCACCACGGCGCATCGGACAGATTCCGGCGGCTGGCACCGCCCCTCAATGGCTCGGCCAGGCACCCTCTTCCAGCTCCAGCATTAACCCGCTCAAGCGCTTGACCTTGCGCCGCACGGCCTCTTCGAATACGCCGGCTCGAGGCTCAATCAGGGTGAACCAGTCCTTGGCCCGGGTTATCCCGGTATAGATCAGTTCCTTGGTAAGCACAGGATTCAAAGCATCCGGCAGAATCAACGCCGTATGGGCAAATTCCGAGCCTTGGGATTTGTGCACGGTCATGGCATACACCGTGTCGACATCGTTGAGTCGGCTTGGCAGGACAAAGCGCACACCGCCCTGCCCGTCATTACGCGGGAAGGCCACACGCAGCACGTGCCGTCCGGCCTCCGGGCCTTCACGCTCCGGCAGCTTGAGGGCAATGCCAATGTCACCGTTCATCAAACCCAGGCCATAGTCGTTGCGGGTCATCAGCACGGGCCGACCTTCGTACCACTGATGATCGCTGTCGATCAGCCGAGCCTTGAGCAGCGCATCGGTCACGCGCTGATTCAAGCCTTCCACACCCCAAGGCCCTTTGCGTACGGCACACAACAGCTGGAAAGCGTCGAAGGCTTGTAGCACCACGCGAGCCCAATCAGCCCAGCATGGATCGTCGAGCGGGCGGTCGAGCGGTGGTCGCTGGCTGCGCAAAAGACTCAGGTAATGCCGATAGCCTTGCGGCCCCCCGCCATGGCCCTCGAGCAACAAGCGCTCCAGCGCCCGGTCCTGCTCACCCTTGAGGGGCAGGGAAAATACGTCGTCATGACTTGCAGCGGCCAATAACTTGCGCGCGTCCTCGGGATGCTGCTGGTTGACCCAACGAGCCAACTGACCAATGCCGCTACCCTCGCCGAAGCGCCGTGAGTGGCGCAGCATCACAACTTGCTGGGCCAGTGGATGCACTCCGTGGGTGTCTTCGCGCAAACCGCTGGCATCGAGGCGTTCACCGCTGACCGCCTCCAGCCACTGGCGGGTCTGCGGGCTGTACCAACCGGCTTCGGCATCGCGACACAGATCGCCCAGTACGGCACCGGCCTCGACCGACGCCAGTTGATCCTTGTCACCGAGCAGCACCAGACGGGCATGGGGCGGCAACGCATCGAGCAGGTTGGCCATCATTTCCAGGTCGATCATCGAGGCTTCGTCCACCACCAATACATCCAGCGGCAAGCGATTACCGGCGTGGTGGCGGAAATGCCGGGTGCCGGGACGACTGCCGAGCAAACGGTGCACGGTGGTCACATCCGACGGGATCTTCTCGCGCACCGTTTCAGGCACTTTCAGGGTTTGAACCTGCTGACTGATGGACTCGGTCAATCGTGCGGCAGCTTTGCCAGTGGGTGCCGCGAGACGAATGCGCAGCGGTTTACCGGCCTCCACTGCGGGTGCCTGGAGCAATGCAAGCAAGCGCACGACCGTGGTGGTCTTGCCGGTTCCCGGGCCGCCGGTGACGATGCTGAATGCACTGCGGGTAGCCAGGGCACACGCGAGCTTCTGCCAGTCGATCACTTCATCAGACCTGGCTGGACCGAACAGGCCGGTCAAGCGTTGGAGCAAATCACCCGGGGTTGCTTCGTGTGCCGCCAGACGCTGGCGCAGGGCGTGGTCGATGCGCCGTTCGTAAGCCCAGTAGCGGCGCAGGTACAGACGCTTGCCCGACAGCACCAACGGCCGGTGTTGCGCGGCCTCACGCCCATCGACAGCCAGAGCCACCAGACGGCTGGACGCCAGGACCTTGCACCAATGGGCACCGTCCAGCGCCTCAAGCAATTGCGACGGCAGCAACATCGCACCGCTTTGCACATCACCTTCCGGCGGCAGCGACAAAGCGAAGTCCGGCTCCTTCAGTGTTTCGAACAGATCCAGGCAGACATGACCGTGGCCCAGTTGGTGACTGATCAACGCGGCGGCCAGCAGCACCAGCGGATCATCGTCGGGAGCGAGCTCGTGGAGAAACGCGACGAAGGCCTTGTCCAGCGCCCGCAGCCAGCCGCGTTCGACCCAGCGCGTGAGCAGCAGCAACAAGTCATCAGCGCGGCTCAACGGGGCCAGGTCCGCCAGACTTTCGGCCGCCAACGGCGTAGGCAGCAAATCGGCGAAAGTGCGACTCATAGCAATACTCCCTGTTCCCAGGCAGGTTCGGCCTTGGGCTCTGGCTTGCCCTGGAACAACCGGTCCAGGCGCTCGATCAGCTCCCGTGGCGGACGGGCAAAATACACACCCTGGCTGGCCGCTCGAGTACCGCGAAGAAACAGATACAACGCTCCACCGACATGCCGGTCGTAATCGTAATCGACCAGCCGAGCCTTAAGCTGGCGATGCAGGGCGAGCAGGTACAGTACGTATTGCAGGTCGTAACGGTTATCGAGAATCGACTGCTCCATGGCCTGCTCGGTATAGGCCGCGTCATCGACGCCCAGCCAGTTGGATTTGTAGTCAGCGACGTAGTAACGGCCTTCATGCTCGAACGTCAGGTCGATGAAGCCTTTGAACATGCCATTGAGCAGCACCGGTTCGGCGGCCACCCGGGCCACGCCGTGATGGGTGTATTGACGCACAAGCTCATCGAGCTTGAGTACATCGACTTTATGACTGGCGAACCAGAACTCCATCTCGACCCGGTATTGAGTGAGTTGCTCGAACACCACCGGCGCCTGCCCGCCACCGATGTGCAATGGGGATTTGAGCAAGTGTTGTAGCCAGCCGCTCAGCGTGGTGATCCAGCCTTCCCAGCCACGGCGGTTGCAGCGACGGGCGATCGCGTCTTCCACGGTTTGCGGTGCAGCGGCAAAACCTTCGTCACCGGCCCACTCGAGCAATCCATGAAGAAAAGTGCCGGGGTTCGGACCACGAGGGAATCGATGGATATCTGCGCCGCCAGCGGCGACTTCTCGTGGAGCTTCAGGATCAAGGCGTTCGTCATCAAAGAGCTTTTGTGCTTGCGCGCTCTCCGGTGCTTCGTCACTGCCCACGCTCAGACTGTCACCAATGCGTAGGGCGCTGTAAGAAGCGATCCACCAGTTTTCACTGGCCTTGCGCCGGGGTATCAGCGGGGCCAACAAGGTCGCTTCATTGCGTGGCGGATGGTAATGCTCGGCGGTCGCGTCAGGCATTCCAGCGTAGTTCAGCGCCGCACAGTCTTGCTGCAGGTCTTCCAGCCAACGACGCAGCCCAGCCGACTCGGCCAATGGCGCACCACCGCCCAACAGATAACCCAACGCCGAAAGGTGCAGGACCGAGCCATTGTTATTGCCACGCTTGAGGTCCGCCACACCCAGCCAGCACGCATGTTGCGCCCGGGTCAGGGCCACATAGAGCAGTCGAAGGTCTTCGGCCAAACGCTCATTATCGGCGAGGGCGATCAACTCGGCCGTCGGCTTCAAGCTCACCTGCGCCTTGCCCGCGGCATCGTGGTAATACAACGGCAGACGACTGCCATCCACCGGTTTTGCCGAGCAGATGAACGGCAGAAACACCAACGGATATTCAAGCCCTTTGGATTTGTGGATGGTCACGACCTTGACCAGTTGCTCGTCGCTTTCCAGGCGCAGGATCTGTTCTTCGCCAGCCTGACCGGACAATGCCAGATGCTCGGACAAATGACGGATCAGTGCTTGCTCGCCATCGAGTTCGGCGGCGGCCTGCTGCAGCAACTCGGACAAGTGCAGCAGGTTGGTCAATATCCGCTCACCATCGCTGCGCGCGATCAACGCCTGGGGCAGCTGAAAATCATGTAGCAATCGCCGCAACATGGGCAGCACGCCCTGTTTGCGCCAGAGCTCGCGATAACCGCGGAACTGCATGACCCGTGCTTCCCAGGCCAGTTCGTCCTGATTCAGTCGCTCCAGTTCAGCCAGTGAAAGGTTCAGCGTGATGCAGGCCAGCGCGGCACGCAGGGGACGTTCGACATCCGGCTCGGCACACGCCTTGAGCCAGGTCAGCAGGTCATGGGCCTCTTGTGCGGCGAATACCGAATCCTTGTCTGACAGGTAAACACTGCGCACACCGCGGGCGGAAAGTTCGCCACGCACGGCCTGGGCCTCTTTGCCGTCGCGCACCAGGATTGCGATGTCCGCCGGCAACAGGCCTCTGAAACCCTTACCATCCTGGATGAAGCCCGCACGCCCCTGCTGACCGCCATTGAGCAACGCAGTGATCTCACTGGCGCAGACGGCGGCCAATTGCTGTCGATACACCACGCCGGACAGTGGCTGATCAGAGGACAGATGCCAGACGTTCAAGGCAGGTACAACCTGACCATCAATATGCAGGACTTCTTTGCGCCCCTGGGACTCCACGGGCAGAAACGGTACAGGGTTCTCACCACTTTTCTCACGGAACAGGAATGCGCCGCGCCCCTGCTCGCGAGATTCTGCGTGCTCGAACACATGGTTCACCGCGTTGACCATGCCATGACTGGAACGGAAATTTGTACCCAGGGTATGCAGGCGGCCAGTGGTGGCTTGCCGGGCTCGCAGATAGGTATAGATATCGGCACCGCGAAAGGCATAGATCGCCTGCTTCGGGTCGCCGATCAGGAACAGGCCGGATTCAGAGTTGTTGTCTTCGATGCGATAAATGCTCTCGAAGATTCGGTACTGCACCGGGTCGGTGTCCTGAAACTCGTCGATCAGCGCAACCGGGAACTGCTCGCGGATCAAGGTCGCCAGACGCTCACCGCCATCGGACTGCAACGCCGCATCGAGACGCAGCAGCATGTCATCGAAACCCATTTCCGCGCGACGACGCTTTTCTTCCTCGAACCGAGCACCGACCCAGTGGGCGGCATGTTGCAGCACGGCGGCATCGGGGGTCGGCAAGCCATCGAGACTGGCCTTGAGGCCGGGCATCGCATCGAGACCGGGATGACGGGGAGCTTCACCTTTCCAGGCTTCAGCCATGCCATCGGGAGTCAGGCGAGTGAAGCCGGTGCCAATGTCCAGTTGCTCCAGAGATTCGTCTTCGGCCCAGGCCCGGAGCTTTTCGAACCAGGGTTCGAAGTAGCGCGCCTGCATCTTGCGACCATCGACGCTTTTGCTCGCGACGCCCTGATGACAGATGGCAAGCAGCTCATCGGCCCATTGGCGCCAGGGCATCTTGAGCTCGAGCAACGCGGCCCGTCGTTCCTCCAGGCACTCGGCAATCAACTCGGCAGGTTCTTTACCTTCAACGCTGTCACGCTCGCTGGCGAACAACCCACGCACTCGCGGCAACAACGCTGCCGGGCCACCCCAGTTGCCGCGAACCCAATTCAGCGCATCGCCTTGCATCGGATAGCAGAACAGTCGCCAGTAGTCGCGCAGGACTTCGCCAAGCAAATCACTGTGATCGGTTTCCAGGGTCTGGGTGAACAGGCTGCCACTGTCAAATGCATGTTCGCGCAGCATGCGCTGGCACCAACTGTGGATGGTCGATACCGCCGCTTCATCCATCCACTGGGCGGCGATGTCCAGGCGGTTTGCACAACCAGGCCACTGTTCTGGGAGGTATTGCTCGCGCAACTCGGCAATCAGGCCATCCGGTGCCGGTGTCTCATCGCGGAAAAAACGCGCAGCTTCAGCCAGTCGCGTACGAATACGTTCGCGCAGTTCTTTGGTCGCGGCATCGGTGAAGGTCACCACGAGGATTTGCGGCGGCAGCAATTCACGGCCAAAACCATTCGACTCGTCGCCATGACCAAGGACCAGACGCAAGTACAGCGCAGAAATGGTGAAGGTCTTGCCCGTCCCGGCGCTGGCTTCGATCAGTTGGCTGCCACGCAAGGGGAACGCCAAGGCCAGCGGTGTCTTCGTGGTCATGAGCGCCCCTCCTCGCTGGTCAATGAACGCCAGGGAGCCTCAAGCAGCGGCCGATACAACGCGTCGCACCAATCAGGGAAGGTCTCGTCGGCAATCAGGACATCGTAGTCGGCGTATTGCCGAGCGAGTGCCGGGCTTTCGCGGCGCTCACCATCAGTGGTCTGGCCATCGCCTTCATAGGCCTTGCGAGCGGCGGCGCCAGCCTTGACCGGATCGGTTTGAGCGAGCCAGGCGAAGGCTGTTTTTACAGCAATCGGCAGCGGCTGGCGCATACCCGTTTGCCAGGCCAGCAACAGATCGCCCAAGGCATCAAGTGCTGCATCCTTCGCCAAGGGAGCCAGTAACAGACTGTCGTCGCTCGCCACCAACGCGGTGGTCATCGACATCCCGCTGGCACAGGCAACCAGGTGATTGATCCATGGTCGTGTCAGACGATGCCATTTGCGTGTCTTGAGCGAGCCGATGCTGTTGGGAATCGTGGTGACCGATAGCAAACCACCGTCCGCGCGTTGATGCAGGCTACTGAGCCAGCCCTCCAGGCGCAGCCCATGCAGTTCCAGACTCACGGGCAACGCGCTGGTGAGTGGGGTCGGCCATAACGCCAGGAGCTGTTGATAGCGCTGCAACAGATCCGGCAACGGCTCGATCAACTCTCGCTGAAGGCATTCGCCAAAACCTGCCATAGGCAAGAGCCCGCTGTTTTGCAGGCGTTTCGCCTGCGCCTCCAGTACCTGATCGGTTTGGTCCAGTTGCCCCAGTGCTGCTTCTAGCAAGCTGTCGCTGAGGCTATAGCGTTGCAGCGCGTCGAGTACAAATGGCTCTTCATCCGCCAAAGGCGCTTCGGCAGCCTCGAAGAACACTTTGAGTCGCTGACTGAAGAAATGCCGTACCGGATTGCGCAGAAAATCCTGCAACTGACCCAGGCTCAGCGGCTCGTCCTGAATATAGGGCTCAAGAACCTCAATGGCAGGCGTCAAACCGCTGGACTGATGAAGTACCTGCCACTCGCTGGCGTAGCTGAACAAATCATCGCCTTCATGGAAGTAGCGTGCACTGAAGGGTTGCAGCGGATGTTCCTGAGTCATGGACTCAAGCAGATCAGCCTTGTCATCGTGCAATCGCCAACCGCTGGCGAGATGATCACGTAGCTGTCCTATCAATACCGAAGCCGGGCGCTCACTGTTGTCCCGAATACTGCGGCCGACCCAGCTGATATAGAGTTGGTCCCGCGCCGACAACAAGGCTTCCAGCAACAGATAGCGGTCATCTTCACGCCGGGAACGATCGCCGGGCCGGTAGTCGCTGCCCATCAGGTCGAAGTCCAGCGGCGGCTGCGCGCGAGGGTAATCGCCGTCATTCATGCCCAGCAGGCAGACCAGTTTGAACGGGATCGCTCGCATGGGCATCAGGGTACAGAAGTTGACGGCACCGGCGAGAAAGCGCTGAGACAAGCGACCTTGGTCGAGGCCAGCCAGCCAGGCTTCACGGACTACGGTCAGTGGTAACTCGTCCTGCAAGCCTACTGACTCGCAGGTCTCAAGCCAGGTCTCGCGCAACTCTTCGAGTTGAGCCAATAAATAGTCGTCATGTTCGTTACTGGCCTGGAAGAACAACTGCACCAGTGCTTGCAAGCGGATGCCCCAGAGTTTGGGCGACGCAGGTTGGGTGAGCTCCTGGTGGGCAATCTCCAGTGCATCCAGCAGTGCGACCAAAGGACCTATGAGCGCAGCATCCAGGCCACCGATCTCGTCGTAGGGTTCAATACCCTCGCAGGCACTGGCGCTGCCCACGGCATAACCAAGCAACATCCGTCGCAAGCCGAAACGCCAACTGTTTTGCTCCAGTTCTTCCGGCAGGCCCAGACCCGCACGCTGCTCGGCATTCATCCCCCAACGGATACCTGCGCCTTCGATCCAGCGGTGCAAAGTCGGCAGGTCACGTTCCTCTACGCCAAAGCGAGCGCGTAATGCCGGAACGTCCAGCAGATCGAGAATTTCGCTGACGGGGAAACGACTGTCGGGCAGCTTGAGCAGATGCTCGACAGCGATCAGTAGCGGGTCCCTGCCGCGCTGGCCTTGATCCGCGAGCGTGAAGGGAATGAAGCGTGGGTCGTGCCGATCAAGCTGACCAAAGACAGCGCGGATGTGGGGGGCGTAACTGTCGATGTCTGGAACCATCACGATCACGTCGCGAGGCCTTAAGTCTGGATCAGCACTGAATCGTGCGAGCAGCTGATCGTGGAGAATCTCCACTTCGCGTTGAGCGCTATGGGCGATGTGAAAACGGATCGATTCGTCCTTTGTCAGATCGACTGCAGGCCAACTCTCGCGAGTTTCGTTCAGGGGGCGCAATTCCAGGATGTCGTCCTGCAACTGATTGAGCATGCTCTGTGGCTGGTTATCGCTGAAAAGGTCGATGCGCCCATCACGAAACGCCGAGCGATAGCTGTTGGGATCGTCGTAACTGTCGAGCAGATTGATGTAGTCACGCCCCTGCTTGCCCCACGCCGCCAATAGTGGGTGGGCATGCTGATGGAGCGTTTGCGGATCGAGCACAACCGGCATGCCGCGCTTGCGAGCCTGACGCTTGTATTGATGCCGCAACAGGTCTTTATCGGCGACGATGTCCGCCCAATGGTGACGACATGGGTTGTGTACGCACAGCAAGACCTGGCTGAATCGAGCCAGCCCGGCAAGTGCTTCCAGGGCTTGAGCTGGCAGTGAAGAAATCCCGAAAACAATCACCCGTGAAGGCAATCCACTGGGCGCTGTGTCGAGACCATTGATACGCTCGATAAAACGTTGGTGGACACCTGCGCGGCTTTGCGCCATGCCTTGCTCACCGACATCCAGCAACAGCGCTCGCCACAGCTCTGCTTGCCAGCAATTGGCCGGGGTCAGGGCTTTGGCTTCGCCTCTGCCATTTCGTAATTGGTGACGGCCTTCTGCCCAGTCTTCGAGCCAGTCCGCCCTGTACACCTGATATTGGTCGAATAGATCGGCCAGCCGCTCCGCCAATTGATAGCGTTTGCGTAAGTCGGTGTCATTCGTAAGGAAGCGCTGCAGGGGTTCGAAGTGCGGTTGGTTGATCAACTGTGGCAGCAGACGCATCAGGCGCCAGGTCAGCGGGGCTTTATCGAGCAGGGACTTGGCCGGGATTTCGTCACGTCCCAGCACCATGCGATAGAGCTGCCACATGAAGCTGCCTGGCAGTTGCACGTCGATAGCTGCTGCGACTCCGCAACCGCCCATGTCGTCATCTTCAGGATCTTCGGCCAGTGCCAGCTTCAGCCATTGGGCGATGCCGTTGCTCTGTACCAAGGCAATTTCATTTTCCAAAGGGGCCAGCGGGTAGCGCCGCATCCAACTGACCACCAGGCTGCGCAGCTCGTCCAGGCGGTTGCCGTGAACCACCATAAAACCAGCACTGAGGGACGTAGCGTCCGGCATAAAGGCTTCCTTGGGAAAATACAAAAGCTAGGGCCGAACCTTAGCACTGTCGGCAGACCGTGACAGCCGGGACCGCTCCGATGTTGCTGTACG